>JBGSHQ010000067.1:0-7478 GCA_041752095.1 Bdellovibrionia bacterium | reverse complement strand
GATACATATCCACGCACTTCGATTTTTGCGTGTTTCGCTTCAACTACTATATCTTTTATCACGGCGAGTGATTCAGACACCGACATCCCGATATTTGCCTTCGCAAACCCATCTGTCGCCGCGGTAAATACTGCGATTCCTTTTACCCCTGAATCAATCGCACGCTCTAATCCTTTAAGATTCGGAACGAGTGCAAAGGCTTTCACCTTACCCATTTTAAGATCACCGTGATGAGTCGCTTCGAAAAGATGTTCCGTGTCCGCCATCTGAGGAACTAAATCGGGACGCACAAAAGAACCGAGTTCTAAGTGTTTTACTCCGGCTTCGATTAAACCTCGGGCGAGAAAAATTTTATCCTCGAGCGAAACGCGCCTCGATTCGTTTTGGAGTCCATCTCGCACTCCTACTTCAAACACAGTGATGGACTTAGGTAACTTCATCCGCGTTTTAGATCCAGCAAGCGATCGCCCGGAGAAAGCTGCTGACCTTCCTTCACTAAAATCTTTTCAACCTTACCTGCGTATGGCGCCTTTACTGAAAACTCCATCTTCATCGCTTCTAAAAGCATCATCGGTGCACCTTCGGTAAGTGACTCACCTACGGCGACTAAAATTTTTCGAACTTTTCCTGGAAACTGAGCGTTTAAATCGAGTTCACTCCCACCCCCCGAAGATCCTGCTCGCGACTCCGACTCAATACTGCCCTGATATAGAAATCCATCGACTGAGAATGAAAACTTTCCCTTCGAATCCTGGATGAATAGTTTTTTTCTTTCGGTTTTACTTCCGTGTGTTCGAGTGGCGATAACCCATCCGCCTGGCCGTTTTTCAAATCGCCATTCGGTAGAAGGAACAGGGATATCGAGCTTTTTTCCGCTTACTCGGAATTTTTCTTTAGCCATCGATACGACTCCAAGGAGAAGGGAAATCTTTCTTAGAATTTTCGCCCGCTTTTACCGATCCTGAACTTGAATTACCAAATCCTTGAGAGCGAGCAGAAGCAATCATCGTGAAAGAATCGGGTGAAGGAACAGGAGCAAAATTTGCGTACTCATTTCCGAGATAACCCGTATTCACTTTGCCTTCGATGACGTTTGGATCATCAGCAAGTGTGCGTAAATAGTTTTGGTTAGTACCTAGACCGAGAATCACAAGTTCGCTGAGTGCGAAACGCATTCGAGCTACTGCTTGTGCACGAGTCGGTGCGTGGACGATGAGCTTACCCAGTAATGAATCAAAGCTTGTTCCGATCGTCTGGCCTTCTTCGATCCCACTTTCGACCCGAATTCCAGTACCTGTGGGCCAACGGAGTTTTTCGACTTTTCCCGGGGTCGGCATAAATCCCTGAGAGGGATCTTCAGCGTAAAGCCTCACTTCGATTGCATGTCCACGGGGCTCACCAAGAGGCGCGATTGGAAATTTTTTCGGATCCATTGCTAGCGAAAGCTGAGCATGAACGAGGTCAGTACCAGTAACGAGTTCCGTAACCGTATGTTCAACCTGGAGACGGGTATTCATCTCAAGAAAATAAAACTTACCGCTCTCATCGACTAGAAACTCAAGTGTTCCTGCGGAACGGTATTTCGTTTCTTTAACTAAATTCATCGAAGCTTTAAAAAGCCCCTGACGTGTTTCATCGCTTAAATGCGGGGCGGTCGCTTCTTCCCAAACCTTCTGGTGCCGGCGCTGGAGAGAGCACTCGCGCTCATAGAGGTGGATTCCTCCGCCCTTTCCATCACCGAAAACTTGCACTTCAATGTGCCGGGGTTCAATCAGCAGGCGCTCTAAAAAGAGCGTTCCATCACCGAAAGCTGCGACGGCTTCTGCAGAAGCGCTTTCAGCAGCTGCTTCGACTTCGTCAACCTTATCCACTCGACGCATTCCCTTACCACCACCACCTGCTGCGGCCTTAAGGAGTAAAGGAAATCCAATTTTTACTGCAATCTCTTTAAGTTTCTCACCCGGTTTTACTTTTGCCCATGGGAGCGTGGGTACTTTCGAGCGCTCTGCAATTTCTTTCGCGTCGATTTTTCCACCCATCGACTCCATCGTATCTGGAGTGGGTCCTACAAATAGAATTCCGGCTTTTTCTACGGCACGTGCAAACAAGGGTCGCTCGGATAAAAATCCGTAACCCGGGTGGATCATCGTCGCTCCGATTGATTTTGCGGCGGCGACGACTGCATCGATATCGAGGTATCCCTTAACCGGCACGACTTCATCGGCGTAAGTCAGGTGCCGAGCTTCTTCATCTCCGGGAGCAAAAATAGCAACGGTTGGGATTCCCATTTCACGTGCGGTTTGGAAAATCCGACAGGCAATTTCAGAGCGATTCGCGACAAGGAGTTTATGCATTCGGTTTCAGGCTAGCCCATGCGCAGGGCCATTTCAAAGGGGAAGATGGGTGGGCGGTGCTCCGCATAAACCGCTGCCAAATCGCACGTGACGGCACTCGGATAAGGAGGTGGATATGATTTCCGACGTTGGCGTAGCGATAGAGCCGCACACCCCAGCGTTTAGACAGTTTCGAAGTCAGATCATGAATTCGGTCGTAGTGTTCAGGATGGAGCATCGAGTATTTTCCCCGGGCTTTCGAGCTATAAAAAAATTATTCTATAACATGAGCGCTTAGATGTCCGATGCCACGCATGTTTTCGAGCCCTGAACGACAAAACACCCGAGCATCAAACGAAGAAAGAGTGGTTCGATCTTCATGGCTTCCAAGTGAATCATAGATTACTGCGATCTCTTCGCACTTCGACTCCGGGCTGATTTTTTTCCAAAAAGAATCGTATGGAAAGGAGAGTAAACCCAGGTAAAGCTCCTCGTTTACATATTTAGATTCGAATCCAGTATATCGATAAGTACGTTCGATATTTTCTTGATCAAAAAATTTTATCCACTCTGGAAATAGAATTCTTAGATTCTCATCTCGATTTAATTTAATAGACGCATACATCATTCGACTCAAGTTTTTTAGAGGTCGTATTTTGATCGAAAATTCTTTTATATAATCCATTGGCTTAAATGAATCTTCTTGCCAAAGATTAGATTTTTTTCTCCCAGTCTTTGCTTCATTTAAAAGATGCTTTTCATACTTCGGATCTCCTAAAGCAATCATCCCCTCAATGAGGGGATGATAAAACCAGGAAAGATCATCTGGGTTTTCAGGTCGTTGCGTCAGATGAGTTAAGGAAGAGGTAGAATTATTAAAAATTTCTTTTTTAACTAAATTTAAATCTTTGCGGTTTTTACCGTTAATTTCATATTTTTTTTTATAAACACTGGGTTTAGTTATGAGGGTTTTTATATTTTGGTCTTCTACTTCAAGAATGGAAGTTGCAAATGGCTCCCTTTGTGAAAAGAAAAATAACAATACGAGAAGTACAACCGCCATTAATGGGATCGCGATCTTCATTCGCATGCACCTTCCCTCAGTCCTATCACTCAAAGCTCGAGCCTGACGCTCTCGCTACTGTATCCAACTCGGTTTCCGCTTCTCGAGAAACGCTTTCAGACCTTCCTGTCCTTCCGGACTCACACGAAGCTGCGCGAGCATTGTCGAAACATAATCCATCGGGTCCCCAATCTTCTCCCGCCGTTCTGGCCACGAAAGATCGAGGACTAACTTTTTAGCTGCTGCCATCGCATTCGGTCCGCACTGGAGCATATTCGCAACCACGCGTTCGACTGCCGCCGCGAGTTCTTCCCGGCTCTCGACTACTTCGTGCACGAGACCCACTTCCTTAGCCTTAGGAGCTAAGAACCGCTCTCCACTCATAAAAAGTGCACGCGCGTAGGTCGCTCCGATTTTCGAAATCACGAAAGGGCCGATACACGCCGGAACAATCCCAAGCCTCACTTCAGAAAGAGAAAACTGGGTTTCCTTCGTCGCTACTGCAATATCGCAGATCGAAGTGAGTCCCACTCCCCCGCCGATTGCAGCGCCATGAATCGCGCCGATCACGGGCTTCGGACATTCGTTCATCGTTTTAAACATATGAGAAAGCCGAATCGTATCTTCGAGGTTCCCTTCAAACGATAGCTCGATCGATTTTTTCATCCAGTTTAGGTCACCACCGGCAGAGAAAACCTGACCTTCACCACTAAATACGATCACACGGACCGCGGGTTCCAGCGCAAGCCGACCGAAGACATCGGTGAGTTCCGAGATGATCGCTTCATTGAACGCATTTCGGATTTCAGGTCGATTTAAGGAAACCCGAAGGACACCTCGACTCTCGAAATTAACTTTCAGTGCGGTATAAGTGGGACTGGCTAGGGTGGCGGGTGAAGAAGTGGTTTGACTTACCATGTTAAATCTCTCCAAAGCATTGATTTTTCCTTAGAAATACCATCGAATACAGAACATGCCCACTCTCAAGTCGAGCGTCCAGACGAACTCACCCGAATTTAAAGCTAACCAAGCCCATCACCTTGCTCTCGCCGAAGATTTAAAGAAGCGACTCACCGAAGCAAGTCTAGGTGGCGGAACCGAAGCGCGCGAGCGCCACGCGAAACGTGGAAAACTTTTACCGAGAGACCGAGTGAATGCACTGCTAGATCCCGGCACAGAATTTTTAGAAATCGGTGCTCTTGCAGCTAACGGAATGTATGAGGGTGCCGCACCCGCAGCCGGAATGATCGCTGGAGTCGGTGTCGTCCATGGACGCGAAACCCTCATCATCGCAAACGATGCGACCGTTAAAGGAGGTACTTATTTTCCGATGACGGTGAAGAAGCACCTGCGTGCTCAGGAAATCGCCCTCGAGAATCATCTCCCATGCATTTACCTCGTCGACTCAGGCGGAGCCTTCCTCCCGATGCAAAGTGAAGTTTTTCCCGACCGTGATCATTTCGGTAGAATCTTTTTTAATCAAGCAAACCTCTCTGCTGCTGGAATTCCACAGATCGCGGTTGTCATGGGCTCTTGCACCGCGGGCGGTGCTTACATGCCTGCGATGTCGGATGAAAGTGTGATTGTAAAAAATCAGGGAACCATTTTTCTCGGTGGTCCTCCGCTTGTGAAAGCGGCGACTGGAGAAATCGTTACGGCTGAGGAACTCGGTGGTGGGGACACCCACTCCCGGATTTCTGGTGTGACGGATCACCTCGCAGAAAATGATGAACATGCGCTTGAGATCGCGCGGGATATCGTCGCGACCTTAAACCGTCCTGCGCCCACTCCGATCGAACGCGTGGCGCCTGAAGAACCGCTTTATGATTCGTCGGAACTCACGGGAATTATCCCCACCGATTTTAAAAAGCCATTCGATATCCGCGAAATCATCGCGCGTCTTGTGGATGGCTCCCGTTTCCAAGAATTTAAGCAAAATTACGGAACGACTCTCGTTACGGGATTCGCGCATCTGCATGGCTATCCGGTCGGGATTATCGCGAATAACGGAATTCTTTTTTCCGAGAGCAGCCTAAAGGGTGCCCACTTCATCGAACTTTGTAATCAGAGAAAAATACCGCTCATTTTTCTACAGAACATTACAGGCTTCATGGTTGGAAAAAAATACGAGCAGGGTGGGATCGCAAAAGATGGCGCTAAACTCGTGACCGCGGTTTCGAACGCGAAGGTACCTAAATTTACCGTCATCGTCGGCGGGTCCTTCGGCGCAGGAAACTACGGGATGTGTGGCCGGGCGTATTCTCCGCGCTTCCTCTGGATGTGGCCGAACGCACGAATCTCGGTCATGGGAGGCGAACAAGCCGCAAATGTTCTCTCACAGGTTAAAATGGAACAGATGGAAGCGAGGGGTGAAAAAATAACTCCAGAAGCTGTGAAGAAGATCCAAGCTCCAATTCTAGAAAAATACGACGAAGAAGGTTCTCCTTATTTTTCGACCGCACGCCTCTGGGATGATGGTGTGATTCTCCCCACCGAGACGCGTGCAACGCTGGCTCGAGCCATCTCGGCCGCACTGAACGCTCCGATCCCGGAGACGAAGTACGGCGTTTTCCGAATGTAATTCGAAAGAAGAGATGAAGAAACCCCTCGCACTTGGAATTGATTTCGGAACTTCAAATACTGTAGTAGCCGCTTTAGAAGCAGATGGAACAACTCGCGTATTAAAGCTTGATGGCGAATCAAATCTTTTAAAGTCCCTTCTCTATTTTCCTACTCGGAACGAATCCTTTCTCGGAAAAAAAGCGATCGAGCAGTACTTCGATCGCGGAATGGAAGGTCGTTTCTTTCAGTCGATTAAGAAGCTCCTTCCGAACCCGGATTTCGCTGGGACTTCGCTTTTCGGGAGACACGCTTCGGTCGAGGATCTGATCGCGCGTTTTCTCGGTGGCCTTCGGACGGTAATTGAAACGGATATCGGCGGGACGCTTGATGGAATCCCCATCTACTTCGGTAGACCCGCGCGCTACTCCGAAGATTCTGCGCGTGAGGGGCTTGCGGTCGTTCGGTTTCGAACAGCGATAGAATCAGCAGGATTTAATCTTCATAACGTAAAGTTAATCGAGGAACCCGTCGCTGCATCTCGCGTGGGGAGTCAGGCGGCGAGTAAGGTTAAAAGTAAGTCAGGAGCCGCTAAAGGCCCGGTAACGATGATTGCCGATTTAGGCGGTGGAACGAGTGATTTTACTCTATTCGAAGCGAGGCCCCACGGTATTCATACATTCGGGGTTCACGGAATTTCGGTCGCTGGAGACTCCCTCGATTCGGATTTCTTCGTAGCACGACTCCAGAACTTTTTCGGGGCAAGCATTCAGTATCAGCGTCCCTTTTCCTCGAACATACTCACGATGCCGATCGCGCTAACGAAGCTTTTACCGAAATGGCACCATCACGCGTTCTTGCGTGAACGCGCGACCTGGAATTTTATTCTTGTTTTACGAAAAGAACTCGTAGACCCAGAACAGACCCCACTTCTCGAAAATTTAATTACTCTCGTCGAAGATAATTTAGGATACCGACTTCATATTTCGGTTGAAGATTTAAAGCTCGCGCTCTCGAGCGAAGATAAGAAGGAATTCGCGTTTAAATCTTATCCGATCGATATTCATTTCGATGTTCTTCGAAAAGAGTTCAAAAAAATTATCGAGCCTTCTCTTTCCGCGATCGGAACGACTGCGATCGAAACGTGTCGTATCGGAAAAATCGCTCCGACTGAAGTTGAACGACTCCAGTTTACTGGGGGAACTTCGAAGGTGCCTATTATTCGAGAGCGACTGACGAGTTTATTCCCGAACGCCCATGTCGTCGATCAGGATACTTTTACGGCTGTGGCTGAGGGATTAGCGCTGACTGGACTTAAGGCATAAAACGATGGAGATTCTACAAATGAAAAATGCGGCACTTATCATCACCGGGTTCCTATTCATTATTTCTCATTCCTCTGCTTTCGCTGGATATGAACCTGTCCCAGAGGAACGGGCTGAACGAATTCGTACTGCGCTTGCGAAGGAACTCGTACAAACATCGTTCACGTGCGGCTATACGGAAAATAGTGCGACTACACC
>JBGSHQ010000066.1:0-10356 GCA_041752095.1 Bdellovibrionia bacterium | reverse complement strand
AGCGGAGTCGGAAGACCATGTCGTAAATAAATTAAATCCATCATCGCGCGAATAGATCGGCCGTTTCCATCGAGAAACGGGTGAATGGCGATTAAGTTTCGCTCGAGCTCTGTGACGACACCGACGAGCTCGGCACTTGGTTCTCCTGAGCGATAAAGTGCAGTGATACGCTTCATTTTTTCTTCGATCTCTTTTTCTACAACCCTCTCAATATCCCCTACCGGAAAATATCGAACAAAGCCGGTATAGCCGCCTCCGATTCGTGGTTTAATCGACGCTTCATCGACCCTAAGGTAAGGGTTTTTCCGGAGAGCGCTCAGTTCTTCCTTTGAAAAGTAGCGTTTCTTTTCGGAATCGATGCTCGAGCCACGGTGCTCGATCTCGTCGATCGAATCGCGCCGAAACATTCCGATGAGGTCATTGTGTCGAACACCGGCGACTTCTTCGTTGTTTTCATATGCTCGTTTGAGAAGTTCTTTAAGCTTATCTTGTGTGATTTCACCCGCGTGAAATCTAGCCACAAGACGGCGCCCCTCAAAACCATGAAACGGCAGTCCTCTCATCGCCCATTGGTGTAAAAATTGAAGGAGCCCAGAATCGATATCTAATCCACCAGCGTCCTTACGGACAATGAATGTAGTGGCGTAGAAATTTGAGATAGGGCTTTTACCGTATTTATACCATGGAGAATCCGGCATATCGCGAAGAGCGTCTTCCCAATCGCTCTGATTGATCAATCGCATCGCATCGATTTTTGCATCGATGTATACGATTTGATCCCAAAGTTCACCTCTAAGAACCTTCCAGTTTCGGGCTATCTCTGCAAAAGTTGCGGTTTCTTTCATTGAAAGCTTTTCAATTTTATTAATATCGATCGGCTTAATGTGCTTAAGTAAGTAAGAGCAATCCCAAGATGGACTCAGCGGATGGGGTGTGATCGAGAACGCCGAGGAAACCGCGAAAAGTGAGGAGAGGATCAATACAAATAACAAACGATAGATGAGCTTATATAACAGCATTCGTTACAGATTCTATCGGCGAGAAACACGTCTATCTACAGAAATAGGAAATTCATCGTTCTCCGTCAGTATAATGACAGAAGTTTAGTTTCTTCAAATTTTTCAAGAACGAGACCTAACTCTAGAAATAAAACACCAATCCGACCCGCCCTCATCATGAGAATCTCCTGAGTTTATTGCTGCACCCAAGACAACTACTCACCCCATAACAGACGAACGACTAACGCTAGAAAAACCAGAAGCTTAGCCAGGATAACGAGGCGCCAAGTCTTCTGTTTTAGTTTTTCGAGCCGGATCCGATAAGAATAATAGCGGGTTATGCTATTTTTCATATGGATCACCTCCTTTCTTGTTCTTAGTGGGAACGGAAAGGAGGCAGGTCCCTCTACTCGAGTCAGATTGGCTTGGGACATAAAGCAAGAACGGGGCCTGCTCTTAAACACTTCTAGCTACATCACACTGATCTTTGATGTCGAAATTCGGATCTGGAGTCTGGAATTTAGACCAGCCTACTTAAATCTCTCCACCATCTCCGCCCAAAGCGCCTCGGTTGTCTGCTCAGTCGGAAGTGGAAGGATCACACACTGACTGAGAAGCGTCCGCTGGATCAGATTTAGATCCGAACAGAGGGCAACTTCACCGCACTGGTGGTTAAAATCCTGAATGAGAAGGGAAAATAAAAATTCCGTCAGCGCCGAGCTCACCGACTCTTTATAATGAGCAGAATTTTCTAAAATCAGTTCCGCATAAGCAATGACCGAAATCACCTTACCGAGTGCAAGCCCGAGAACAGGGTCTTTCGCTTTAGATGGGGTCATTTTTAACGAAAGAACGAACGCGCGGAAATACTGAAGCTGCTTCGAAAACTGGTTTACCTGAGGGCTCTTCGAATCCGAGAAGGCCGCATTTAATGAATGAAATAAAATACGAGAAAATTTACCTGAATGGGTTTCGAATAACGCTGGATTCTCGAAACCGCGACTCCCTTTTAAGGACGGCGCCGATTTCACATCCGCTCGTGTGAATAAATACGAAGTGAGTAACCGAGCCGTGAGCCCATAATTAATATGCGTACTACCCTCGAGATTTGGAATCAGAGTGATATCCCGAAGTGCGAGCTCGAAGTAAGTATCCGACTCGAACCCCTTGGCACCTACACACTCCGCCATGAGTCGCATGACTTCGACGCCATTCGTAGAGACGCGAGCTTTCTGGACCGAATTATAAAGGAGGTACCTGCGATCATTCGCACTCGCGTGGATCTGGTAATCGAGCGCGCGGTAAGCAAATAGTTTCATGCCCGCAAGCCTTGCATACGCTTGGCACATGAGATTTCGGATATGGGGAAACTCGGAAACGGATTTACCGAAAAGGACTCGATTCTGGATATGCGTAAGCGCCTCACCCATCGCGCGCTCACACATTCCGATCGATCCGAAACCTAGAAAAAACTTCCCTAAATTAACCGTACCGAATACTGCGTCCCAGGCCGCCGCGCCTTCAGAGATCACGCGGTCCTTCGAAATTGCTTCACCCTCGACTGAAAACTCACCCACATGAGCGGAACGAACGCCGAGCGTACGGATTTTTTTCTCGTCTTTAAAAGTTTTAGCTTTCTTCGGTTCGAGTGCAAAAAATACAAAACTCTCTTTAGCCTTCGAATCATCCTTCAGTGCTAAAACCGAAATAATCGAAGCAATATTCGAGTTCCCGATATAATATTTCCGGCCACTCGCAACTCCATCCCGCAACCTAAATTCGCTCGAATAAAGATCTGCGCCGTGCTCTTTCTCCGAAAGACCGAGAGCGAACATCCCGCCTTCTTCTAAGGTCTTCACCGCAAGTCTTCGAATCTCAGCGTCCTTACTCTGGAGCATCGGAAAAATTCCGAGAAAACTGACCTGAAGACTATAGCCATGGGATGGGCTGTAGTACGCGAAAAGCTCCATGAAGCGAACCATTCGGTGGAGATTAAAGGAGTGCCCACGAGTCGAAAACTCTGTGGTCGAAAGGAGACTTGCGAAAATTCCGTGCTCTGCTTGGTACTTTAGCCAGTCATGATAAAAAGTTTCTTCTCGGTCCTCTTTTTTTAAGCCCGCTAGCGTCTTCTCTTCGAAAAAACGAATGAGTGATAAAAACGCAGGATCGTTTTCATACTCAGGGCCGATAAATTCTTTAGGACTTCGTGCGGGTAAAATTCGTGAGGAAACAGTCACGCGGGGCCGACTTTAATTTCAGCGTCTTTCAGTAATCCAATTTCTCGGAGCCGTTGTTCGAGATAACTCTTAGCCGTGTGGCGCTCGGAGAGACGAACTTCAGGACGAGGATGAATGAATAGCGGCATCGAGTAGCGAGCGAGACGACTCGCATCGCCCATCGGATTCACCACACGATGAGTAGTAGAAATATAATATTTTCCAGTCGCTTCCTGGAGCATATCTCCAGCATTAATCACGATATCTCCAGTCGTTACTTCGACAGGTAACCAGTTCCCTTTTAAATCCTTCACCTCAAGCCCAGGCGCCGTCGCGGCTGGAAGAAGTGTGATCAGATTGATGTCTTCGTGAGCAGCGGCACGAATCGCACCTTCTTCTTCCCTCCCAGTGAGTGGTGGATAATGAATCGGGCGGAGAAGAGTTTCGGGAGAATCAAAACTCATATTCGGAATCGGCATCGAAAGATTTTTCTTAACTTCAGCAGGCGTGAACTCTTGGAGCCATCCGAGAAGTTCTACTCCGAGCGCAGTCATGCGCTCATACATATCGCGCGTTTTAAGGGAAATCCCCTGGGGTAGCGGCGTCTTTAAAAAGAGGTGAAAAAATTCTTTCAAATCTTTTACTTTACTGTCCTTAGCGTTCTCCGTCTTAAACGGAAAATATCCTGCCTGAGTTTTTGGATCGAATTTATACTGAAACTTTTCATCGCGAGCAAACCACTCGGTCCATTCTTTAAAAACATCACGAATCAATTCGTGAGGAATAGGATGGTTAGCGATTACAGCAAATCCGGTCGTGCGAAGGGATTCGGCGAATTGTTTCGGGGCATCTGGGGTTCCGTACTGGACTCTTAGGACTCGCATAGTCAAATATGTAAGGTTTTGGACCGAAAAATACGAGTAAAAAGCCAAATTAAGCTAAGAATTTCAAGAATCACATTTTTAGATCAAAAAACGAAAACCACGCATTGCGCGATCGGCCTTTCTATCCTTAAGATAACTAACGGAATGAAATGGGTTTCCTTTATCCCCGCATCGTTTAGAAGAACTGTGATCCGAGCCGCCCAGAAGGACTCGGAACCCGTTTATATTTCAGGCGAAACCGGCTCTGGAAAGAGCGCGATCGCGCGTTGGATTCATAATAACTCTCCCCGGGGAGCTAAGCCCCTCGTTCTTCATTCCCGAGGGGGTGAATTTTCGACCCGAATCGAAGAGGCCCAGGACGGAACCCTCGTGATTCAGGACATTGAGCTTTTTCCTGAAAGTGAACGCTCCCAGATTACCCAGCTTCTCAGAACCCGTTCCCTACCCGATATGGAGAACGACGGTATCCGCTCCATGGTCCGTGCCCGGGTCATCGTCATGGGAAATAAACCGCTCAGTGATTTTTCGGCTTTCATGCCCCTTTTCAAAGACTTTCAAATCCATCTTCCATCCCTCAGCGAACGCGGGGCGGAGTTTGATGACATTGTTCATAACCTTCTCATCGAAATGGCGCATGAACTCAGACGCGATCATGTGCGCGAAATTGCACCAGCGGCAGTCGAACTTTTACGAGCACATCGCTGGCGAGCAAGCCTTCGCGAACTTCGAAACATCCTTCGCTATGGAATTCTTCGCACTCGTACTGCTCGAATCGAAGCGGATCATCTACCGAATCTAAAAGATCCAGAAAATTTACTGCTTGAATCCCGGGATGGATTTAGGCGCGTAGAAATGGAACTCATTCGCCAAGCGAACTCGACTTCGGGATATTAGTCCTTAGTGAGGGCTGGTTAAGGCACTGCAATTCGTAGTCGTCTCAGCCGGGAACCAGAGGTTCATCTGAGTTAAAAAGAAAGCACCTGTAGTCGCGTTACAAGCACCACAATGGCCATCTTTCGACTTAAGATAGAGCTTAGAATTCGCGGCTGAGTTTATACTCACTAGGGATTTAGCTTCGGTATATGCGGTAGCAAGAGTTGCATTCGCAAACCGTGGCAATCCACCCGCGGAATGGCATCCAACACAGTTCGTTTTCGCAATGGGATAAACGGTCTGAGCATACGCGTTTTGTTTCTGGGTCAGCACACAAGGAGTTGGGGCTGGAGTGGGTGAAACGGATGGAGAAGGCGTCGGCGTAACAGAAGGTTTTGGAGATGGAATCGGTGACGGCGACACCGATGGAACAGGAGTCGGTGTCACAGAAGGCGTTGTTGTAGCTGTCACCATAGGAGTCGGCACCGGCGCCATAGCTAGGATCGAAATTTTTGCGGTGAAACCAATCGAATATCCGTCGATTGTTCCAAGTAAAGTACGATCCCCCACCGAGGGCTCCATGACATAGAAAAACTGGCCGTCTTTACCGGTAGGAATCGTCACAGATGTCGCTGCTACTTTGCATCCAATATCGGAATAGGTCGAGGCGCCTGATAATCTCACTAATAAATCTTTAGTTGCAGCTGTAGCAATTCCGTTTTGGACAAATGCGGCTGCATACTGCGTGCATATTCCTGCCGTCTGCCCTACCGCTAACATTTGAAGTAACGAAGTGGGATTTAATCGAAGCATCACACCTGCGTTTGCAACACCGTTTGGATTTCCAGAAGAAGGACAGGTAGCCGCACTTGTTTCAGAAGATGCCCAAGACTTCACACTCGGTAAAAATTCTGTCCCGCTTTTTCTACACTCAGCGGTTCCACAGTGACCATCGGTCGCACGAACGTAAATGATGGATTGGTCAGGAGCAGAGGTATTGAGATAGTTTTTCGCGATAAGGTAAGAAGCATCAGAGCTCGAACCTGCAAAGGCCGGCGCCAATGTAGCATGGCAACTCGCGCAGTTCGTTTTTAAATAAGGATAGACTGAAGCTGCATAAACGGATGAGCCCGTGGCACCACAAGCGGTCGTTGTGGATTGGGTACTGATTCCGTAACTTGCAATCTTTGCATCTTTCGCTTTTTCGACAAGGTTAATGCAACCGGAAACACCCAGCGCTATTACGGATGTAAATATAACCAAAAAATTTCGATTCGAATTCATCCCCATAAACGCTCCCCAGATTCTGAATCTTAAAACCCTATTTTTAAGAATACCGGAGAGATGCCGAACCGTAAATCTGTGTCCTGAATGACCCAGAAATCTCACGTTGCCATTCCAAATCTCTAGCCTAGAATGAAATTATAGAGGAATCACCCATGTCGACTGATAATCCGAAGGACATCCCAGGGTTTTGGAGCTGCATCGAAGAGAAAACTTTTCTCGATTTTCCTTATCTGCAGCTTGTAGAGCGGCAGTGCAGGCGGACTTCCGATCCAGAAGACCAAGAACCTCACCGCTTTTACGTCATCCGATCGAAGGACTGGTGTAACATCATCCCGATTACAGAAGACGGAAAAGTCGTGATGGTCCGTCAATTTCGTGCCGGTACCCTATCCGCCTCTTACGAGTTTCCGGGTGGAGTCGTCGAATCCACCGATTCTGGAGTACAAGCCACGGCGGTCCGTGAAATGGCCGAAGAAACTGGGTTTGAACCCCTCCCGAATGCGCGGTTTAAACTCCTCGGGGTCGCGCACCCGAATCCCGCACTCCAAGATAACCAAGTTCATTCGCTCATCGTAGGTCCAGTAAAACGAGTACGAGCCCAGAATCTCGATCCGACAGAGGACATCGAGGTGATTGAAGTGCCCATCGAGGACCTGCCTCGAATGCTCCATTCAGGCAAAATCACTCATGCTTTAATGCTCACGACGCTCTATCACTTTTTAATGCAGGAAACGTCGATCGCAAAAGATCTCATCGACGGAATGAAAGCGTTCCAGAAATAACCTAGCGAAGCTGACTGATCATCTCGAGTTTAAACCGATGATCAAACTTTCCACCGGCCTCTTTTTTACAACACTCTAAACAGGCGAGAACCCCAAGCCTTCGGCGAGCAGGAAAATCCCTCATGCACGCCGGACATCGGTAAAGGTACTTCGGTGGATGACGGCGCGGAACAGGATTATAGCGGCTGACCCCCATCGCTTTCATCTTCGCGTAAAATTCTTCAGTATGGCCGTACGGTCGACGACGCACCCAGAGCCAATAGTGAATCATTTCGTGCGCGATCGTATCGCGGATGAAAATTTCGGCTTTTTCCTCGGTCGTGAGGTAAGTCGCCACCTCGATTTTCGGCGGTGCTTCACGAAACCATTTTCGACTTCCCGGAATAAATCGTCCCGCACTGGAACGGAGTCGGCTATTCCAATCCAGGACAGGCGGTTCTAAAAACCCGTCAAAATGTTCGCGATTAATTTCTTCGAATAGTTTTTCTAAAGCAAACATCGGGATTCAGTTTTCCTTCGCCTATCTCATCGTTTTAAAGGAAAATGTAAGACAATGACAAGAAATCGTTTTGAGCATGAAACTATTAGAGAATATTCAGATGGGGAACGGATTTTTGATGAGGGTGATAGCGGTCGCGATCTCTACATCATCCAAGAAGGCTCCGTCGAAATTAGAAAAAAAACCGCACTCGGTGAAGTCCCTCTCGCCCTTTTTAGTAGAGGGGATTTCTTCGGGGAACTCGCTCTCGTTCACAGCATCCCTCGCTCAGCAGCAGCAGTAGCCGTCGGCGCCTGTAAACTCATCATTCTTCAGCCGGGTGGATTTCTTTTAAAAATTCGCCGTGATCCTACTTTCGCGTTTGAAATGATCCAGCAACTCAGTCACCGAGTGAAAATTTCGAATGACCGAATTGTTGCACTCATTGATAAAACGCCAGTTACACCTGGAGAGCTCCAAACCATTCTCCGTGAATCGGAAGAGCGCGCCCGGTGATTACCGCAACCCACAGCGACCGAATGGTCGTCATCTCTGATCTTCATCTGGGAAATCCATTCTCGAACAGTGGGCGGGCGATCGTTGCATTCTTAAAATGGGCGACAGCCGAAAATTTCGACATTTGCATTAATGGTGATGGTCTTGAAATCGCGCAAAGTTCTTTTGCGAAGATGACTCGAGATGTTCCAGAGTTTTTACGAGCCCTGTCCGAAATTCGTAGATCAGGGCGTGAAGTTTATTACGTGGTCGGGAATCACGATATCGCGCTTGAGCATTTCCTCGATGACTGGGGCATGATGAAAGCCTCTCCTTTCCTGAATGTGACCTCGAACAAAAAACGGATTCGAATCGAACATGGCCACCTTTATGACCCGTTCTTCGTAAAACATCCTATCCTTTATGAATTTTTAACGAGTCTGGCAGCAATTCCACTTCACTTTTTCCCTCGTAGTTATCGACTTTGGATTCGTTTTGAGAGGTGGAAATCGGGTCGAAGAGCGAAAAAAACTGGAATTGTCGGAGAAACAAGAGAGTTTCGTGAAGCAGCAGCCGAGATTGCGCGCCGAGGCTTCGATGCTGTGGTGTTTGGCCACACTCACCACGCTGGAACGGTCACTCTCGAACATGGGGCGGTGTACCTGAACCCGGGTTCCTGGCTCCTCGGAACTCACTACGTGGAGATCAACCACGGAGAAGTCCGCTTAAAAACTTGGTCTCCAAAGAAGATTCCCACCGATCAAAATCTGCGGTAAATCGAATGCGAGGCTATGAACTCGCACGGCTCCCTCGACTGGGAAAAATTACTCGAATATGCCACTGACCATGCTCGTACGGAGCCTGGCCTCGAAAAAATTGAGGCCCTTCACGACCCTGATAACTGGGCACGGACTATAGAGGAAGCAAGACTCTTCCAGTTAGAAACTTTCGAAGTCATGCCCCTTCTGGTTCGCGATTCACTTTGGGGACCGTTAAACGATCTCGCTTCTCCTTACGAAGCGCTTGAAGCTCTTGCAAAAGGATCCGTGCTCGATACGGGACGACTTGCACTCATTCGCCGCTGGCTATACGCCATCGACGCATGGAACGCGACACCCCGGGAAAGCATTCCAGGAGAAACCTTCCGTAAAGCGCTCATCGCACTCACTTTTCTCATCGATCCACGGGAACCGATAAAAACGCTCGATAAAATTCTTACTCCTGAAGGCGAGTTATCTGAAAATGCGAGCACGAAACTGGCAGCGCTTCATCAGGAAACTCGCGAACTGAAAAAGCAAATTTCTGCTCAAATGGAACGAATCGTAAGTCGATACTCTCAGAAAGGTGCGCTTCAGGACGCTATCAGCGATATCCATGACGGGCGTTACGTTATTCCCGTTAAGCTGAGCGAACAAAGTGAAGTCGACGGAATTATTTTTGGAACCTCTTCAAGCCGCCAAACCGTATTTATCGAACCGGCAGAAATCTCACCTCTGAATAATCGGCTTCACCAAAAACAAAATGAACTAGCTCAGGAAGCCTGGGAAATTCTCGACCGTGTTTCGCGTTCGCTTCGTCCCTTTTCGGATCGAATTGAAAATTCGGTCCATCTTCTTTCGCATTGGGACGCGGTTGCCGCAAAAGCAAGACTTGCGCGTCTCTACGATGGTAAAACTCTGCTCATTTCTGAAGGATCGACTTTCCGATTAAAAGAAACAGCTCACCCCCTTTTATTTTGGTCACTTCCACCCGAAAAAATTTCGCGTAACACTCTCGACTGGGGCAACCCCGTTAAGACCCTACTGCTTACAGGGCCCAATACGGGCGGAAAAACCGTCCTTTTAAAAACCATGGGGCTTGCTGGAATCTGTGCTCGAACAGGTTTTGCCTTTCCAGGGAGTGAGAGCCAAATCGTCCCCTTCTTCGATCACTTTTTTGTCGACGTCGGTGATGCGCAGTCGATCGAAGCACACCTCTCCAGTTTCTCAGGACATATCGAAAGATTTAAAACGATTTTAAACGAAGTCACTTCCCAGTCCCTCGTCCTGCTCGATGAACTGAATACCGCTACTGACCCTGGTGAAGGCGCAGCGCTAGGACGCGCGTTCCTTGAAACTGTAATGGAACGAGGAGCGCTGGTCGTCGCCACCACTCACGACCCGCAACTTAAAGCATTAGCGCTGAATGATACGCGAATCATGAACGCAAGCATGGCGTTTGATGAAAAATCCCAGTCACCGACCTATACGCTGATTCTCGGAGTACCCGGACGATCGCGCGCGCTTGAAACGGCAGAACGGCTTGGACTCCCCGCTCAAGTTTTAAAACTTGCCCGCAGTTACC
>JBGSHQ010000065.1:0-14993 GCA_041752095.1 Bdellovibrionia bacterium | reverse complement strand
TAGTAAGACTCCATCGTTCCTGACGATGGAACGAATCGAAGTCTCTTGATTCAAGGAAACCTGAGCAGGAATGAGTCGCGTCGAGACTTTCATTTTTGTTCGGTTTAACGCCATATAGGTTCCATATCATTAATTTTAATGCATAAAAACCCATTGCCCCAAATAATATGTGTGGTATGAAAACTTTATAAATGCCCGCGCCCAAAGAATCCTATCTACCCGGCTTTAAATCTTACGGTTTAAACTTAAAAACCTCCCCTCGCTCCCACGGTGGAGAACTCGCTCGAGGTAAAAGAAAAACAGCCCGCCCCATCGACCCTAAACAAGCCCTGCACGTCGTTCTCCGGTCGTCGAAAGCGCGCGGGCAGCACTCGATGCTCCACCCGAAACACTGCGACCGAATTCATGAGCTTACGGTGAAAACCGCTAAGCGATTAGGTGTACGCCTTTACCGTTACGCGAACGTTGGAAATCATATTCATTTACTCATCCGTGTCCCCTCGCGCTTAGTTTGGCGCAGATTTATGCGTGAACTTGCGGGTGGAATCGCTCTCATTGTCACAGGTGCTAAAAAGGGGGACGCTCTTTCACCCAACGAAAGTGGACGAGGATTCTGGGATCACCTTGTTTTCACTCGCATTGTCTCGTTCGGGAGAGATTTTAAAAATATGGGACGCTACCTGATTAAAAATCTTTTTGAGTCCGCGGGTGTCCCGATGCGGAGACTACTCGCACGCGGTTTTCGCATCATTACGATTAGTGAAAGTGGGGCGCTTGAAGGGGTGCCATCTTAGTTGCTTCTGAACGAGAACAGTTACCTTCCTGATTCGCATTTAATAGGTATAAATTTGTCATTTTTTTGGCGGCTTAACTCCGACGAGACATTCCTATGTCGACTGAAAATTACAGACTTTTTGAATACCGATTTTTTTTCTTAACGACTCATCTTAAACCACCGATAAATTGAATATGATGAATACTAAATACCTTACTTTATTCGCTTTACTCGTATCCACACCAAGCCTTGCGGGCTACTGCGAAATCATCACGAATAAATCTCCGCTCAGAGAATTAATAGACACGAAAAAGCTAAGTTATCCCTGGCAACGAGCCCTCGAATCCGCTGAGTGGAATCGCGCTGTTTATGAATATTATGAAGACGAAAATTTTAAAGCATTCCAAGATGAGCTCAGTAAAGCCGTCACTTCTTTAGGCAAAGGATTAAAAAAAAGCACGAGCGTGACAAAAACATTCGAGAAAAAAGGACTCTATAAAGTTAACGTCATCGTTAAGGATGCTGGACTTGCTAAGCACGATTTATCCTTTGAACTTTTATCCTTAAATGAAGAAGCAGCAGATCTTGTCGAGAAAGATCTTCTTCATATGCGGCTTGCAACACTTTCTCATCTCTACTCAGTCGTAAACGCAGGTAAACTCGATGAAGGATATCAGCATCTCGAAAGGGAAATCCTAGATCTAAGAGTCGACTTCACTTTAAGTAAGATTGGATCGAAGGACGTTCTACTAAAAAAATTCGATAAAAATTTACCAAATTTTTGTGAAGGCAGAGATTATTTCAAGGCACTCACACTTTACCCTGCTATAGGTACTGGAGTTGTTGCTTCAGTAGCTATCTTGGAATACAACAACTTGGACGATTCGGGGATACCTATAGTCGCTGGTGGAATGGCAGCTGGGTATGCGTTTTCTAGAACCCCTGTTTACTTATTTGGAAAATGTCTTGGTGGCTGGAAAGGGCTCACTGGTCGAAAGGTCGTTTCCTTTAAACAACCTTATGCTTTTACAAAAAGTCCATATGATGGTCTTAAAGAGCTAAAAAATAGCGTTACACCTGTAAAAGATAAATAATTTCAACTCTTACTTTCAATTCGACCCATCACCGAATTAAAGTGGTCGCGATTCCGGGGCTCACTTCGTATTCACTTGGAAATATTTACTGAAATTTAAAAGGATAACCCACCCAGAATGTTTCTGGCTTTTTCGAACCGGGCTTAACCTTAAGCGGATTAAATCGGATGGACCGCAAAACTGATAGAACGCACTCCTCAAGCGCTGGATCTGCTAGGGTCGACTCCTTCACGTTTACGGATGTTTTCGTCACCTTACCTGAAGGATCAAAAATGAATTCAGTTTTAACGGTTCCTGTTTTTCTAGGCTCAGGCATTTTCACGTAACACTCCCTAAACCGAGGTTTTTGGTCTTCGATTTTTTCAGCAATCGAATCTCGAAACTCTGATTCTGGTGTCGTCGTCGCGCACCCAAATAAAGCAAAACTTAAGCTCAGAATTAAAATCGGGATTCTCATTTGAAAAAACCATCCCCTCACTCCCCCGCCCGAAAAGAACTCGGATCAATCACAATAAAAAGTCCTGTTCCATCCGAGTAAACGACCCCATCATCTCCCTCAAGCCGAGCTCGAGCATAAACCTTACGCCCTTCGACTCGCGTGATCTCGGTCCACATCGTTAAAATAGTCCCTAAGGGCAAAGGCTCACGAAAATTAATTTCGATTTTCGCGGCAACAACTGAATTACCCGAATGCCAAGCCGCCGCGCCCATTCCTTCATCGAGAAGTGCTGCTTGTGAACCTCCATGTGCATGCCCGGGAGGACCTTCCGACCCTGGCCCAAACCACGCACGCCCTGCAAACTCACGCGTGCCTGCGTGATGAAAATACTGAACACGAATTGCGCGCGACTGGGGATTTCCAGAAACGTAGGAATCTTCGCTTGGAACTCGTGGGAAGGGTTTGGCTTGAACCCAGTCAGAACTTGCACCCGACCGAGTACTCGGCAAAACCAAATCAGCCATCAAAGGTTCTCGCATAGGCTTACTCGGAGATTTACTCAGTGATTCACTCGCTCGTTTCTTCATGTAGACTCCTATTATGGAAGCAACCCCAGAATTAGTCATCCGCGAAGCCACACCCCGAGACCTCACCACGATCCGCGACTTCCAAGTCGCGATGGCGTTTGAATCAGAAAAAATGCGACTGAATCCTGACACCTGTCTTCGCGGAGTCGAGGCCGTACTGAAAGATCCGACGAAGGGCTCCTACTGGATTGCCTGCTTTAAAGCGGCCTCCGAAAACACGGCGACAAACCCCGTCGCCTGCATCCTCATCCAAAAAGAGTGGAGCGACTGGCGAGCCAGAACTGTACTGTGGATCCACTCGCTTTACGTCACTCCTGAAAATCGCGGAAAAGGCATTTACAAGCAGGTCTACCGTTTTTTTCAGAGCCGCGTTAAATCAGACCCGACGCTTGGCGGACTGCGGCTTTACGTCGATAAAACGAATGAGACGGCCATTCGCGTCTACGAAAAACTCGGCATGACGCGCGAGCACTATCACCTTTACGAATGGATGCCGTAATCCAAATACTTTCTATGCTTTAAAGGACTTGAACCGATTTTATAGCTCAGGCAAAATTTTATAATCATGAATAACACCAAGCCTACCCCTGGAAATCCTGCAAATATCACTGTCGACGGAAAAACTCTCGAGTGCCCGACCTTCATGGGAACCGAAAAAGAGAAGGCGATAGATATTTCTAAACTGCGAGATTCTACGAGCTACGTCACTTTCGATAACGGGTACGCAAACTCGAGCCCGACGACGAGTTCGATCACTTACCTCGACGGCGATAATGGGATTCTTCAGTACCGCGGATATCCGATTGAGCAGCTTGCAGAAAACGCGACCTTCTTAGAAACCGCATGGCTCCTTATTAACGGAGAATTTCCGACGAAGGCCGAACTCGATTCCTTCTCTGCAGATCTCGCAGCGAACCAGTCCATCGACGATAATTTTTCTAAAATCTTCGACGCTTTTCCGAAGAACGCGCACCCGATGGCGATGCTGACCGCAGCGACGGTTGGTTTATCGAGCCTGTACCAAAACGAACTTGAGCCTTCAAATAAAGATCACACGAAGAAAAATATACTCCGCCTTCTCGCAAAATTTCCTACACTCACTGCCTATGCTTACCGCCACGGTAAAGGTGAAAAGCGAGTGGGACCGAAGCCCGGTCTCGATTATTGCTCGAACTTCATGCACATGATGTTCTCGAAGGACGCTTCTTACTCCGTCCCTAAGGAAATTGTTTCTGCTTTAAATCTTCTTCTCATCCTTCATGCGGATCACGAACAGAACTGCTCGACTTCGACCGTGCGACTTGTTGGATCTTCGGCTGCGAATCTCTACGCATCAGTAGCAGGCGGAATCACTGCACTCTGGGGCCCACTCCACGGCGGAGCTAACCAGGCCGTGATGGAAATGCTCGAACAAATCCAAAAAGACGGCGGCGACGTAAATAAAGCTATTGCGGCCGCTAAAGATAAAACATCCAGCTTCAAACTCATGGGATTCGGTCACCGAGTTTATAAAAACTTCGACCCTCGCGCGAAGATCATTAAAAAGGCCTGCGATCAGGTGCTAGCAAAAATGGGAATCCAAAACCCGCTCCTCGATCTTGCGAAAAAATTAGAAGAAGCGGCACTGAAGGATGCTTACTTCGTCGAGAAAAAACTCTATCCAAACGTCGACTTCTACTCGGGCATCATCTACAGCGCATTAAATATCCCGACTGAGATGTTTACTCCGATGTTTGCGCTCGGACGCATGCCGGGTTGGATTGCGCAGTGGAAAGAAATGGTTGAAGGCGGAACGACGAAGATCGGTCGCCCTCGCCAGATCTATACAGGCTATACGAAGCGCGATCTCAAGCGATGAACCTAGACGCCACGACGTTTTTTACTCTCCTGATCACCCTCTGGGTGTCGGTGTTTCTTATCGAACGGATTGCCGAACTCGTTCAGTTCCAGACGGCTTCACAGCCTTATCCTGAAAATTTATCGGAGATCCAATCTCCCGCTGATCATGAGAAAGCGCTCGCCTATTTAGGGGAACGCACTCGAATGGGCTGGCTCCATGAAACGCTCCTTCTCGTGGGTTTTATCGGGTTTCTTGCTACCGGCGGCTATGCTTGGATCGTTGAATACTGCGAGCGAACGGTCAGCGCTGCTTGGCTACGCTCTCTTCTATTTATCGGGATACTTTCCGTTTTAAAGGGAGTCATCGATCTCCCCTTCTCATGGATTTCTACTTTCGGAGTCGAAACGAAGTACGGGTTTAATCGAACGACGCCGAAAACCTTTTTTCTCGACCGCGTGAAAGGTGCGGTCCTTGGGATTTTACTCCTCTCCCCGATTCTCGCGTTCTCTCTTTGGATACTCGACACAAAAGGAGATCGCGCATGGTTAATCATCTGGGCCGGTTACACCGCATTCCAATTTCTCATCCTCTTTTTAGCTCCCATTGCAATTCTACCCCTTTTCTTAAAACTCACACCTCTCGTTGATGGCGAACTGAAGTCCGCAATCGACGCCTACGTTAAAAAACAGACGTTTAAATTAAACGGTGTCTGGGTCTGTGATGCCTCAAAGCGATCGACTAAAACGAATGCTTTTTTTACAGGATTCGGTAAATTTCGAAGACTTGTTCTCTTTGATACAATGATTGCGAAGATCGAGGCTGCCGAAACTACGAAAGAACGAAGACAGGAACTGATTTCTGAACTCGTCGCGATCACAGCACATGAAGCAGGCCATTTTCGACTGGGGCATATTTGGAAGGGAACACTCCTTTCGACTGCGATTTCAGCGGGTGTTCTTTATCTTGCGCAGAAACTCCTCGAATCGCCTGAGCTCTATCTCGCGTTTCAGATCTTTCCACCTCACGCTGCTTATGGACTCCCCCTCGCTGTCCTAATTTTAGGAAAAATCGGTTTCTTTACATCCTTTGCTTCGAATTATTTTTCACGCGTGAATGAATACGCAGCCGACCGGTTCTCGATCGAAACCTATGGTGATGGCGAAGCCCTCATCCGAGGACTCAGGCACCTCTATAACGAAAATCTCTCCATTCTCGTTCAGCACCCCCTGTTTACCGCTCTTTTCGCCTCCCATCCGCCGCTCGTACCGCGCACTGAGGCGATTCGAAAAAAAGTGACGGGATAAAGAGTGACTTCGGTTTGGATTGAAAAACTAAAGAAACATCCCTGGACTCCTGCTGGATTTTTTTTCGCTGGATTCATCTTCGATGTCTTACTCCTGCATCGCCCCGATACGCTTCTTCAGGTCATACACCAGGCACTCTATCTTATCTTACTGACTCTACTCCTCGCAGGTGGAATTCTAGAGGATAATGGGCTTTTTACTCCACCACTCCGCTTCTTAAAATACTGGAAGTACCATTCGCACCTCACTCAGTTCCTACTCGGAACTCTATTAAACGTTTATGCCTTTTTCTATTTTAAGTCGGCCTCTCTGCTGGTTTCGATCGCTTTCATGGTTTTAGTGGGTGGGCTTCTCGTCGCGAATGAATTTTTACGGATCCCGCGCCACCAGATCGTTTTAAAACTCGTTCTCTACTTTCTCTGCCTCACTTCATTCTGGCTCTATATCGTACCGATGCTCGTCGGCTTCATCGGCATCCTCTCGTTCATCTTAGCGCTCGTCATTTCTAACGGTTTCATCTGGATGATCTATGGTTTAGTCGGGCGAATTGTAGAGAAAAAAGCGGTTTCGCATGAAGTGAAACGCTCCATTCAGAAAAAAATGCTTGGATCGGGATACGGGGTTCTGATTGTTTTTATTCTTTTCTACACGCTCCAGATCATCCCCCCCGTTCCTCTTTCGCTAAAATACATTGGGATTTTTCACTCTGTCGAAAAAGAAAATGGAGCTTACGTATTAAAGTACACGCGACCCTGGTGGAAGTTTTGGGAGCGCGGCGACCAAACCTTTTATACAAGACCCGGTGATAGTATCGCAGCTTTTGTGCGTGTTTTTGCGCCACGTGGTTTTAAAGACCAACTCTTCGTGCGCTGGATGTTACGCACTTCGCAGGGCTGGCAGAAAGTAGATCTTATCCCCATCAACGTATCTGGTGGACGTGAAGACGGCTTCCGCGGGTATACCGTTAAGTCGAACTACCAACCGGGTGAATACCGAGTACAGGTCGAAACGACGGATGGACGCGAAGTGGGGCGTATTTCGCTTGAAGTGATTGCAGACCCCGAAACGACTGAACGCGTCTGGCAGATCGATCGTCACTAACGGCTCACGACTAACCGCGAGCGGCTTCGAAGAAATCTTTTAATTCTTTTTTGCGCTTTTCCGTTTTCTTAAGCGCGTGCTCGAGTATCGGAAAATCGCCCGAGATAAACGAACCCTGGGCAAGCATCTGGTTTTCGTAAACCATCTCAATTTGGCTCAGTTCCCACTCCATTTGGAGTTCAGTCACTTTTTCACCTGACGTAAAATTAAACCGGAGATGAAATCGATCGCCGATCACAGCGAGGGCCGGCTCGAGCATGACGAGTGCAGATGTTTTAGTGACATCGAAAATTTTTGGGGTTTTAAAGTCTCCCTGGCCGAGTTTTCCATTTTTACGAATGATTTCCGCGCCGATCGATGTCTTCTCATAAGCAGCCGTACCCGAAGAAACACCACTCGCAGAAATCGCACCCAGTCCATAACGGGGCCCAAGGTTTTCATTCGGATCTAAAACGGTACGGACTTCGACTTCGTCAGTCGTGAGATCGAAATTTGCGCGAAGAAAATCAGCGACTCCTGGATCATCAAAAGGGGTCGCATCCCCTTTTACGTTTATTTTTTCTGCGCCCGTCGACGCCTTTGGGATCTCAGGTAACTCAAAATCACCGAGATTGTCGATTGTTTCGATGACTTCCTGGTCATCTCCATCACGAGCTGCGCCTGTCTTACTTGTCAGCGTTGCTTGAATTCGAGGAAGGAGAAGTTGGGTGAAATGCGAATTATCAAAAAAGATTAGACCTTCTTCGGGTTTAAACTCATAACGCGTAAATGTGGGTTCACGAGCACCGTTAGGAAAGTATCCGAGTAATGGGGTTTTAGAAACAAACGTCCATTTTGCTTTCTGCCACGAAAATTCAGGAAGTTTTCCAAAAAAGAACCACTTCCCGCCAGCGGTCTGAAACGTGTCATCCGTAAGCCAGCGAGTTCGCCACATCCAAGCTTTTTCTTCCCCACGATCAAACCCTGGAACTTGCTCCCACACTCCTGCAGCAGGACCTGGACCAATCATATCGACAAGCCAGACACCGACGACTCGACGAATGTCTTTTGCATTCTCGAGCCACCAAAAATCATATTCAAACTCAATAGGAGCCTGCCAGAGAACATCGACGTTACCTATTTTAGTCGTGGTTCTTAATGAAGATTTTAAGACCTCGACCGGCACAGGAGAGGGTTCGAGAGTCTCCTGGCTCTGATCTTTTTTTAAGTAATTTTGGTGAACGAAGATTAAGGCGTTTTTAATTTTATACTGAATGTTCTTCTGAGAGATCGGAAGATCGACGACTTCGACAGCACACCGTGCTTTTAAAAGCTCTGGAAGCTTAGGGTGACGAATACTATTTAATACGATGATTCGAACTGTTCCTTCGGTTACACGTGCATGAAACGAAGGGAGAGCATTATAGAGATCGGTAACATCTTCTTTAGTCACGCAGTTTGCAAAAACCACGACTCGAGTGGAACGACTGATGATTTCTTTCACCTGATCGACAAGCTCTGTCGATCGATAAGCAAACTCAGTCGAAGCCTTCAGCGCTAAATGCAGCGACTCCATCAGCGACGGTTCAACCATCGTACGCGTGAAAAGGACGAGTCTTGGTAATGAGGATGTTCCAGGTGCGGGTGGTGATACAGAAGCCATCAGGAGATTATTATCCCCTTTAAATTGAGAAATCGCAAAACGGGAAAGGAACCGATATTAAATACTAACTAAAATTATTAGATAAATCGACGGTAGTTTGACGCTAAATACTACAAGATGGAATTCACTAAGGAGCAATAGGCTTTTAACCCATCGACATTCGCTTCAAAATTATTATTGCCACGAATTAAAGAAATTGAACCATCCAGTGTTGCTCTAATATTCATTTTTTCATGAGTAACACTTAAGAGAATCTTATTTCCAGAAATGCGGGTGGATAGTTTTGCATCCACGAGGAGCATGTTATCGGAGGGAATCGCTAATGTGTTTTGATCTTCTCGACCGTAAAGAATTGCAGCAGAATTACTATTCATTGCACTATATACTTTAATCACCTTGCCACTGACTCCTACCGAACAAACAAACTTTTCGATGAGTGGCAATTCGACAGCCTGTGCACTTAAAGTAAGAAACGCTCCTAATAATGCGAGTGTTAGCTTTTTCATCGATCTTTCTCCTAGTTAAAAATTATGAATCTCTGCTCTAGAGTTCCGAGATTCATGAGCAGGATCCGAGCCAACTCCATCAGTCGCTATAAACGATATGGAGATGAGAGAAGATCAAATGGCTAATATAAAGAGAACACCTGTCTAAGATCTATACAGATAGGACTCTCGTGAGTGCCCCTAATAAATAAGAGAGTTCTGCCTCAGATAGAATCAACGCCGGCGCAATCCGTATCACCTGCGTCCGCGTATCCTTAGCAGCAACGCCTTCTTTTAGAAGCTTTAAACAAAACGCGCGAGCCGGACCCGACTCTTTAAGGATCTCAATCCCCGCCCAAAGTCCACGCACTCGAATCTCTTTTATATGCTTCGAACGAATCGCACGCAATCCTGCTTCGAGCTTCATGCCCATTCTTGCAGAATTTCCGACCATATCTTCATCGAGGATCGAACGCAGTGCCGCCTCTCCGACTGCAGACCCAAGTGGATTCCCCCCATAAGTCGAACCATGGTCGCCCGGTTTAAAGACACCCAGCACCTCTCCACGCCCCACCACTGCTGACACTGGATAAACACCACCCGAGAGCGCTTTACCTAAAACCATTAAATCCGGCTTCGCACTTTTTTCGGGGAGTGAGTCGTGTTCATAAGCAAATAATTTTCCCGTTCGTCCAAGTCCTGACTGAATCTCGTCCCAAATCGTAAGCACTTTATTCTGTCTGCAAATCTCAGCCGCCTCGGCCAGAAATCCTACAGGTGGAATGAGTATCCCCGCCTCTCCCTGAATCGGCTCCATCATAAAAGCGACCGTCCGAGGTGTGATTGCTTTACGTAATGCCGCGAGATCCCCAAACGGAATCACCTTAAACCCAGGAGTAAGCGGCCCAAACCCTTCGCGGTACTGCGCTTCAGTCGAGAAGCTCACGATCGAAATCGTACGGCCGTGAAAATTTTCTTCGACAACGATTATTTCAGCTTCGCCATCACTCACTCCCTTAACCTGATATCCCCACTTACGGGCAGCCTTCAAAGCCGTTTCGACGGCCTCAGCGCCAGAATTCATCGGCAGCGCCATTTCCATTCCAGTCGTCTGGCAGAGGAGTTCGAGAAACGAACCCATTCGGTCGTTATGAAACGCGCGAGAAGTTAAGGTGATCCGGTTAGCTTGGGCGACTAAGGCCGCGATAATTTTCGGATGACGATGTCCTTGGTTTAAAGCGGAATAAGCCGAAAGACAGTCGAGGTATTTTTTTCCTTCTGCATCCCAGACCCAAGCACCCTCACCTTTTTCGAGCACGATCGGGAGCGGATGATAATTATGGGCGCTCCACTTTTCAGCCTGCGAAATCATCTTCTCGGACTTATTCATGAAGTCGCTCCCCAAAGTTCTTTTAGCGGCAGTGGGTGTCGCTTTATATCATCCAGCACGACCGAAACCCGCGCTGATTTCCCGACCCCAAGAGACACCTCTTCTGCAGATAGGCGATTAAAAGCAGCTCCGCCTAAAAAATCGATTTTCAGAGGGTGTCGCTTCGGGTCTATTTTCTCCCCGATAATCTCACCCTTCACATTAATTCCTTCAACATGAATCTTAAACTCAGAAAAAAGCATCCTTCTTTCACGAATTTCGTAAATGAGAGTGTTAATCCAGTCAGAAAAGAGCCAGTCCGAATCACTGCTTTCACAAAATATTTCGACCCGATCGTGAGCTCTCACTGTGGATAGATCAGTAAAAAGAGAGAAAAAACCTTGCGCCGCTTCCACAAATGCCTCGTTAAAATCAGCCCCACTCGCCTCTAAATGCGGGAAGACTTTACCTTCAGAATCCTTCCATTCGGAGATTTTCACAGCCATGACTTAGATTGTAGACTCACTCTAAGGAAAGAATCAAAGATGTTAATACCGAGGTCTGAACTTCAGTTTGATTTTGGCACAGCACGGTTTGATATTCACCAGGATCGAAACTTCTTAGGCTGGGTTTTTAACCAATTTCTTTACGGCGAAGTGACCGGTATTCAGTGTGGTCACTGGCTCTATCGTGCTCCTACCCTATCTGCCGCTACTTTTTTATCACGCCAGGCGTCTGAAGAACTTTCCCACGTAAAACGGATGATTCGGATTTTAGAAATCCTTTCTCACCCCCCCGAGGATGCGCACCGAGCAGTAAAATTCCTTTCTACTGGAATGATGGGGGGTAGCTGGGGTGAACACGTTTGCATGGAGATGGCTCTCGGCGAGGGTCTCGTCTTAACGGTCTTTTACGCCCTCTCCTCTACAATCGAAAATGAAGAGATCAGAAAAATTATCGAATCTGCAATTATCGATGAAGAGAAACATGTCGAATTTGGAGAACGCGAAACCCTAGAGTGGCTCACTCGATATCCGAACGATCGTTCGGCTTTACTCGGCCAAGCCTTACTTCAGTGGACAGCAATGGGATTTTTGAAAAAATATGCGCTAAATCGGTTACCCAAAAATCATCCCGTGCTTGAAAAATTTTCTAGTTTTTATGACCACCTCCTTCATCAGTTTGAGCGAAGAATCGAAAAATTAAATCTTTCCGACTGCCCACTGCGGGAGATTTCAGTTCTAAAAAAATTAAAACTCCTCATCGCGCTTCCGTACCATTCCATACGGATGCGGCTGACCCGAAAAGGAAAGCTACTTACTTCGATTTACCTGACCGACCCTTGGGTAAAGCACTCCCAAAAAGAAAGAACTTAGCGCTTCCGCTGCATCTTTCGGACTTGCATTTCGATGAGGTCGACGGGGATCCCACGTTCATAAGGCTTATGTTCAACATGTTCTGTAAGCTCAGTCGGTTTGGCTTTTTCTGAATGTACGACTGCTGAACCCTTCTCAACACGATTCATCACCTGAAAAACTCCAACCGCTAGCATCAGAGCGCCAGTAGCCGCGACTAAAAACACAAGTGCACGCCCACCGAGACTCGAACTTTTTTCTTTTGTCTCAGGAACCCACTTTTTTCCACTCTGGCGACTCACGGGCGGAGTGGGTTTAAATTCATTTTTCCGTTTTTTGGGTTCAGGGGGATGCTCTAATTTATAACCGGTATTGGTTGGGTCTTTTTCAAGCGGAAATTTTTCGCTGGGCGGGTGAATGTCGTCCTTATGAATAACTTTTGAAATCGTATTCATGATTTTTTCGGCAAAGCTGACGCTCTTAGAACTCAGTTTTGCTTTTTCAGGATAGAAGGGACGAACTCCATCGAGTTCAGATTCTGTCATTCCTGCCATTCGTTCTTCAATACTTCGATCGATATGTCCATGGGGTGAATCAGCAAGTTCTACCTTCGGCTCGGGTGGGAGTAATGGGCGCGTCCGAGGAGATAAATCAGGGCGAACCATTTCAATCGATGGTTCTGGGATTTGGATTGAACGCGTTCCTGCTGAAAAGGGTGAAAGAGATTCCACTTCCATTGGAGTAGCAGTCATCGTCATTGTGAGTGTCGGTCCGTCAGCTTCTGGAATACTGATCTCAGAACGAATCACAGGTCCGAGTGAATCTTCTTCTTTTACGGTGACTAGCGATTTGGCTATCGGTGCAGCTAAAACTTCGACTTGAATCGTTTCGCCGATCAGTAATTTATCTCCCACATTTGGCCGACACTCTTTTTCAGGCTTTCCATTGTGAGTCACCTTACGATCCGTATCGAGATGCTGAAAACGGAGCGATCCCTGATCGATTGAAAAGGTACAAACTGTTTTCGGTGGAGTTTCTTGAAAGGGAAGTTTTAAAAGTTTTTCGGTGACATGAAATTCTTCACCCGAAGTCAGGCTGACGCCCCACTTCTCAGTCCATTTCGGCTCCTTCATCGAAGAGACCCTGAATTTTATTCGAACCTTATCCATGGATTCGTTCATCTCTTACCTAGTTTAGTCGGGTTTCTAGCTCCGCGGCAAGACGCACTCCCTGATCGATTGCACGTTTAGCGTCGAGCTCCCCTGCTTCTTTAGCTCCACCGATTAGAAATACTTTTGCACCCTTCGACTGAAGTTCCAGAAAGAGTCGATTTTCTGACTCCTGCCCTGCGCAAATCACCACTTGGTCGACTTCGAGGTATTCCGACTTTTCACCTCGCGTGACCTCAAGTCCTTTTTCAGTATACTCCCCGTAACTCACGCCAGGCATGAAAGTGATACCCTGGTCGGCCACCATTTTACGGTGAATCCATCCGGTGGTTTTTCCTAAACGCATCCCCATCTTTTCGTCTTTACGCTGGAGAATGAAAACCTTTCGACCACTGGACTGGGGTTCTGGCTTCACTCCCTCGATTCCACCCTTTGCTTCATACCGAATTCCCCAGTGCTTAAAAAAAGCGACTGGCGAAAGCGAGAGAGAATGATCAGCGGGTGCGAGAAGAAAGGTCGCAACATCAAACCCGATTCCACCTGCCCCGACCACCGCCACTCGATTTCCAGGCTTCACCTTTCCGGTCAGTAATTCATCATAGGCAACAACACGTGGATCTTTCTGGTCTCGAGCGGTCTGGAGAAGTGGAATCACTCGAGGCTTAACCCCCGATGCAATAACAATCGCATCAAAGCCATTCGAGGCATCCAATAATCGATCAGCGCTGGCCTCACTCTTTAAATGAAGCTTGATTCCCAGTTTATCGATCATCGTTTTATAAAACCGTAAAGTTTCTACAAACTCCTCTTTACCTGGAATTCGTCTAGCCAGATCGAACTGACCACCGATTTCGGAGTGTCTCTCATAAACGGAGACTGTATGACCCAGACGAGCTGCTTCGATCGCAAAAGAAAGCCCAGACGGTCCAGCACCCACGACAGCGACTCGCGCACTTTTCACTGCACGGTTATTCGGAATCACCGTTTCATTCGCTGCACGAGGATTCACGAGGCAAGTCGCAATTTTTCCTTCGAAAATCTGGTCCAGGCACGCCTGATTACATCCAATGCACGTATTAATTTCATCGCGTCTTCCCGTCCACGACTTCCGCGTCCACTCGGGGTCGGCAAGCATCGGTCGCGCGAGAGAGACCAGATCTGCATCTCCACGAGCCAGAACGGATTCAGCCACTTCCGGCATATTAATCCGGTTTACCGCAATCACTGGAATTTTTAGTTCCCCTTTTATTCTTCGGGTGGCTTCGGTAAATGAGGCTCTCGGAACAAGGGTCGCAATGGTGGGAATTCGTGCCTCATGCCATCCGATTCCCGAATTAATAATATGAACACCCGCTTTTTCGAGTGCACGCGCAAACTGAACGGTCTCTTCCCAAGGCATCCCATTTTCAACGAGATCCAGGAGAGATAATCGATAGACAAGTAAAAAATCGGGTCCACAAGCAGCTCGTGTTTTTCGAACGATCTCAAGCGGGAGTCGGATGCGGTTTACAAACGACCCTCCATATTTATCTTTACGATGATTCGTTCTGGGCGCAACGAACTGATGGAGGAGATAGCCTTCACTCCCCATAATCTCCACCCCGTCATAACCGGCACGACGAGCGAGCGAGGCACAATTCACAAAATCACGAATCGTTTTAGAGACCCCAAAAGATCCGAGTGCAAAGGGTTTAAATGGACTGATCGGAGATTTAATGCGTGAAGGTGCAACAGCGAGGGGGTGATAAGAGTAACGACCCGCATGGAGAATTTGGAGAATAATTTTTCCTCCGTAAGAGTGGACTGCCTCTGTCGTCTGCTTGTGGCCTTTTA
>JBGSHQ010000064.1:0-6440 GCA_041752095.1 Bdellovibrionia bacterium | reverse complement strand
GCCCGGGAGGAGTGCGATTGAGAGCACTATAATCAGTGCAGCTCCTGATGCCCAAACTTTTAGATAGGTGGGGAAGCTAAGTGCATTCGTAATTTTTTTCGCCGAAGATTTTAAAGAATCTTTTGAAAGAAACTGAATGAGGTCATCCGTGCGGGATTCAGGTGTGCTTGGAATTTTATTTTCGCTACTCATTTTAAACTCCTTCCCTTCAAATTTGCTTCTTCTAGTTTATGCATCGCTCGGTGCACTCCGACTTTTACTGCTGCTAGGCTTAGTCCTAATCGCATTGCGACTTCTTTTAGAGGCAGCTCTTCGAGTTTTGCTAATCGGATCAGTTCCTTTTGTTTCGGTGTTAGAATTTCTAAAACTTTAGCGAGTTCTGTTTTAACTTCCGTTTCGTTTTCTTCGCTGAGTGCTCTTTCTTCAGCTTCGCTGTCCGGAATTTCTTCCCACTCCGATTCATCCCAGTTTAAGAGCGTCGGCCGAACCGCAATCATCCTCGCGATATCAATCCACCGGTGCCTTGCAATCGCAAAGAGCCAGGGAAGAATCGGAAACTCGGTTCGGAAAGTGTGCCTCTTCTGGTGAACCGCGAGTAAAACGTCCTGAACCAAGTCTTCGAGGAGATCCCTCGAATAGGTGCTTGAAGCGGGTATTGTTTTTCTCAGATTCGAGCGGATGATTTTTCCCGTTACTTTTAGAAACTCAGCGTAGGCGATTTCGTCTCCGCTGGTGCCAAGCGTAAAGAGAGCTTTCAGCCGCTCTTCCAGAGTCGAAACACTTCGGTTTTCTGAAGACACCATGTTTTCAGCCAACTTCCGGGTTTCCTATCTCAGTGAGTAATACGGGGTGTGAGGGGTTAAGGTTACACAGGGACATGAGCCGTAAACTATCAGAATGATGGTGAAAAAGGGGACCAAAGTTCGGTGCAGATCGACACTGGTGTTGGAATGGGAGGGGAGAATTCTTTCCGAAATCACTTAAAAATGACGTCGAGATAGGCGCGGTAAGTGGCTTGAATGATTGCCATTTATAGACCATGAGGAATGAGAGCCGGAGGAGCCGGCTTTATTGGCATGTCCTCCGCATAGTCCCTCTATGAGGGAGCGGAAAAATGCGGATGAACGAAGATACATACAGACTATCAGTGATCGGGATTGTGGCAGGACTTTGGGCTGTATTTTCGCTCATGGGTGCGGCGCATGCGTCGCCGTGTCCGCCGATGACGGTTTATGATCCAAGGCTCGGCAGGTGTGTGGCTGATCCTTATGGTCGTCGTCGAATGCAGGAAATGCCTCCGAGACCAACGACTGGCGATGAAAGGTCGGCTGCGAATATTGTGAACGCCGCACTTCGTGGGCTTGACTGCGGGCAGGCTTCGCATTCTTTACGCCGTCTCGCAAACCAAGTTCTTCAGCTTCAAGCCGCAGGCACTCGGCCAGCCCCACCCCCTCGGCCAGGCTCTAATACTGGCGAAGAAATTCGTAGACGCTGGCGCGAACACGTTCAGTCGCCCCAGTTTTGGAGAAAAGTTTGGGACCGAATGGCCGATGCTTATCGATCGTGTAACCGGCAGTGCTTTGATGATGGAATTTCGATGGGTACGCTTTCTGCCACGGCGTATTGCTCTGCGAGTATCGCGCTCTCGGGACTTCCTGGGCCAGGATATATTGCTCAGCCGCCACTCCCCGTGTGTGAAACCTCGATTTTTACAGGCTGCGTGAAATCTTATGGGACTACTGCGGCAGGAACCGCGGGATGTTCGCCTTATACGACGGGTTCGTTTGAAGGGATTTTTGCCGAGTACCAAAGCCAAGATTGCCATCTCGGAGGATTTAGGTCAGAACAGAATTTCATGAGTGAATGTAATTTTGATGGACTGGTCGGTCCGACCCACCATTATGCTGGGCTCTCTTTCGGTAATGTCGCCTCGACGAGAAACGCGAAGCTGGCGTCCCAGCCTAAAAAAGCTGCTCTCCAAGGACTGGCTAAAGCGGCCAGACTTCGCGATTTAGGTTTAAAGCAGGGAATTCTCCCGCCACTCAGACGCCCACGGCTGGATACCTTGCGCGCACTGGGCTTTACAGGGACAGATGTTTCGGTCATCGAGCGCGCGTTTAAATCCGTTCCGCAGTTAGTGTCGGCAGCTTATTCGGCGTCTTCGATGTGGGTTGCGAATTCAGCGACCTTTTCGCCGTCGCTCGATGCAGAAGATGGGCGTGCGCATTTTACAGTGGCGAACCTTGCTTCGAAATTTCACCGCTCTCTCGAACCTAAGCAAACGGGCGTGAATTTTCGTAGGATTTTTGGTGGCGAAACTTTTCTCCACCACGATCCGGTGCTTGCGCAGTTCGGGGATGAGGGTGCTGCTAATCATATGCGTCTGGCACCGTCGCACGGAGCGAAGGGACTCGAACTTTTCGTTTACGGGGGCTCGGTTCTTCAGGAGTCGCTTTTCATAAAGCCTAAAAAATTTCCAGCACGCCAGTCGATCGAAGCGGTACATGCGATTTCAAGTACCCATGGGTTAGCGGCGAAGGGTTCACTTTTTTTACAGCAGAATCCCGATGCGATCGACGCCGGGGTTTTTCATAACGATGTGGTTGCAGTCGCAAACGAAAACGTACTTTTCGTGCACGAAAATGCTTACGCCGATCAGAAGGCGACGCTTGAGCGTATTCAGCAAGCTTATGAAGAGTTGCCTGGCTCTTCGAAAGCGGAGTTAATTATAATCGAAGTGCCCGAATCGGAAGTGACATTAGAAGAAGCGATTCGGAGTTATCTCTTTAATTCTCAGTTAGTCACTCTCTCTCCTGGAAAGATGGCGCTGATCTGTCCAGAGGAGTGCCGAGAATCGACTTCGGTTCGTGCGGCGATTGACTGGGTGATAGCGGATAAAAATCCAATTCAGGAAGTGCATTACTTCGATGTGCGTGAGTCGATGCAAAACGGAGGAGGGCCTGCGTGCCTTCGTCTTCGCGTTTCTTTAAACTCAGTCGAGGAATCGGAAGTGCATCCGGGCGTGTGGTTAACGCCTGAGCGTGAGGCTTCACTAACGGCCTGGATTAATAAGCATTACCGCGACCGGATTCTGTTCGACGATCTTCGCGACGCTAAACTTTTCTTAGAGGCGAATGCAGCGATGGATGAGCTTGAGACGATTCTTTCTATGCCTTTGGCTTAGGCCTAGATCGTCGAAAATTTACGCCAAATCGATTATGAGCGATTTGGCTACTGTCATTGACACTATTTAAGTATCATATATAATGATACTCATGAAACCACTTGAGCTTATTCCTAAGTTTGACATCTATCTAGAGAAAGTGGGTTTGAAGTTTGAGGCTGTTGTGGTCGGCGCTACTGCTCTCAACTTATCCGGGGTAGTTACGCGCGAAACTGTCGACTGTGATATTTTGGATCCAAAGATTCCACCTGAAATTATGCAAGCCGCTCTTGAGTTTGCAAAACAAGAATCACTTCCTGAGAGTTCGCTTAAAGAGGCTTGGTTAAATAATGGTCCAGCAGATCTAATCCGTGATCTGCCGGATGAATGGCGAATGCGCCTGGTATTAGTATTTAAGGGAAATGCACTTCAGCTTTATACACTAGGTCGGCCAGATTTATTGCTGACTAAGCTTTTTGCATTTTGTGATCGTGGTACAGATTTAAAAGACTGTATCGCGATGAAGCCATCTCGTGACGAATTACTGAATTCGTTTAAATGGGTTTCAGCTCGTGATGCGAACCCGAAATGGCCTGCACACGTGAAGGAAAGTTTTAGAAATCTCTCCCAGAGGCTCGGCTATGAGTTTTAAACGCGAAATACAGCCATCAGTTAAGTTTGATTCAGATGAATTAACTTCAGCTTTAATTTCTATTGGGATTAAGCTTAAAGGAAAACGAAGATCGAAATACTATATTATCGAAGATGTCATTTTCTCAGCTTCTATTGAAGGAATTATAGAAGAGGATTATCGAGTCCTCAGTTTGCTTACCGATTGGATTTCGATCCATGGAAGAATGATTAATGTCGATCGGCTAGTGAAATTAGTAGCAGGATGCTCATTTGAAATAGTGCGAAGATACTGGAAAGCCATAGCCGAGTGGCAGTCGACGGATCATCGTTTCGATAAAATGCTTAAGGGTGCGCGGATCAGCGGAAAAGGTGATCTTTTAGTAACGGGCACAGATTTTATGATCCGAAAAAATGGAGAGGATGAACGGTTTAAAAATTCGGTTCTTCGAGTGCCGCGGTTAACATTGCGTGAGCGGTTGGGTGATATTTGCACTCCTGAAGAGTTATCGCGAATCAATCACCTGTATCGCTACAGGTTAATCATTGGTCCATCGTATCGTGCGGATTTGTGGGCGATGCTCACTGATAACGGCGAGCAAACTCCTACAGAGTTGGCGCGTTCGACTTATTCTAGTTTTGCGACAGCCTGGGGTGTGAAGCGGGATTTTCAGATTTTTTCGACGAAGCCAGTGTGAGACTGCACATTCCTCCGTATAAATGTGCAGTCAGCTGCATATTTATACGGTCTGTTTTAAGGGTTGTCGGCTTAGAAATTCACGTCGTAGTTCGAGGTATTCCCGTTTCCGTCCTGGACCTGAACCTGTGCCGGACCGCCGGCAAGTGGATACGGTGGATAGAAGAGTCGCATGAGGTCGTACATCGTTCCGGTGCCGGAAGTTTTCGTGTAGGTGTAATTTAAATCTCCGCCGGTGGTCGTCGGTGAGTAAGAGCCGTTCGTGAATGAAGCGGAAGTCGTCATCTGGTAGATCTCGGCAGTGAACCAGTTATTAGCACCGCCACCCATGAGTACGATACGCGATTGATCGTTGAGTAGAATCGAAGGCATATTATCGGTTCGTGCTTGATTTAAATTGGTTAATGCAGCCCAGGTTCCTGTTCCAGGGGTATAGATTGATACATGATTATAGCCGCGCCCACCGAAAGCTAAAATCTGATCATTCGATAGTACTACTGAAGTCGCTTCTTCTCTCCCGGTAGCCGCTGGAATGTTACCGCGTGCTGTCCATGTGTTTAGGGCTGGATCGAATTCCTCAGTCGACATGATTGTGGTGGAAGTATCGTAGTTATATCCCCCAGAAAGTATGACCTTTCCTGTAGAAATAGGTTCGGAGAAATGTGAAGCACGGGCAACTGTAAATGATGCTTTCGCAGTCCAGGTATTCGTACTGTAATCGTAAATTTCAGCAGCGCTAGATGCTCCCGCTGGGCCCTGTCCGCCTGTAACTAATACTGTCGTACCTGAAAGTTTAACTGCAGAAGTTCTCCAACGCTCTCCACCCGGAGCAGCCGGAGTCGCAGTGAAAGCGCCGTCATAATAAACTTCGCTCCCAATCGATTCTCGGTCTGGGATATTATCATAATCATTTCCACTGACGATCAGTACAGGAACTTTGCCTAGGACAGCGTCGAGTGCGACCATCGAAAAACGCGCGCGTTTTGTGGACATCGCGGGTCCCGCGCTCCAGGTATTCGTCGATGGGTCGTAGATTTCGGTCGAAGTGAGACAAGTAGTACTGTTGTTGGCTCCATAACCACCCGCTAATAAAACTTTTCCACCTTCGATGAGTGCCATTTTATGAGCCCAGCGACCGGTGGTGATTCGTGCAGCAGGATATACGGTGTTCGTCGTTGGGTCGAAGATTGCACAGGAGCTGAGGCGAGTCGGGCCGGTGTCATCTTTCCCGCCACACGTAAGTACTTTCCCATCAGTGAGTTTTACAGATCCGGCTTCTTCCCGCCGTCTTAATCCTTCTGCATGTCTGCTATTCCAGGTGTTCGCGACGATATCGTAGACATAGCCGCCCGTAAACTCAGATGTACCGACGTTACGTCCGCCGAACACGACGATTTTTCTTGCGGCGGTGGAGAGGGAAACGGAATGGCTCGTGATGGTCGTCGGAATATTCGTCATGTAGGACCACGCGCCTGCGGTATTCGTGTCGTACATTTCAATTCGGTTATGACGGTTAAAAACTACTCCCGCGTTATCCCAGCCGTAAGTTCCGCCGACGACTAAAAGTTTTGTATAGCCTGCCGCTGGTTTATAGACCACGGGCTGGACTGTTTCACCGTGTGTGGAAAGAGTTGTGCTTCCTGCGCTCCAAGTTCCTGCGGTGACATCATAAATGGACATCGTTTGCTGGGCGCTTCCACCACCAGGATTACTGCCGCCGATCATGTAGATTTTATCTCCTGCAAGGCCACTATCTGTTGCAGATACGAAAACGGGACGTGAAAAATTATGCCAAGCAGGCATAGCTGTTGTTCCACTCCAAGCAGTAGTTGCGCGATCGAATATTCTCGAATTTTGCCTAGCTGTGGGTACAGAATCAGCTCCTCCTGCGATCATTACATCGCCATTCGGGAGCGTAATTTGTCCGTGATCCGCGCGGCTTTCGGGAAG
>JBGSHQ010000063.1:0-2994 GCA_041752095.1 Bdellovibrionia bacterium | reverse complement strand
TACCCACACGCTCAGTCGGATACGTTTAACCATGCGTTTCGCGTCTATTTTAATTTCTATTCGAAGAAAATTTACGTCGACTTAAATCGAGATCCCCTTCGCGCGATACGAATTTCCGCTAACTCTGAAGATCAGGTTCTTTGTGATCTGATGAAGTCGATTATTAGCGTGAGTCCTAAAGCTTAGTCATCCGATGGCCAAGCCCACCCGCGGAATCGCTCCTGAACTTCTGATATCCCAAGTATTCAATACGATGCCGTACCTGCTCGAAACGCAAGGGGAGCTCGCCCGGTTTAAACCGACGATCACCATTCGTCAGGCCTCACGAGCGCCGAATGCGGAATATTCGCATTTCGAATACTACCGACTTTGCCTCTCGGCTCATTACCTCTCATGTGGAACTCCAGTTCCTACAGACGTCGACAATCAGATTAGAAAAAAGCTTTGGCCGGCAGGGCTAGCACTCGATACCGCTTTAGAAATGGCAGATCTTATCTTAGAGAGCCGAAAGTGGGATTTCACACTCGTTTCTAGTCGCTTCACTTATGGAGCGAAATCGACTCCTTTCGAAAGCGAAGCGCTGAGCGGGCACCTCGGCGAATGGTTTACTGTCGCCTCCGGTGCTTACTGCGCGATGAAACAGTATTCGAGTGGGAAAGCGAAAGAAAAGGGCGAACAGATTTATACCGCGATCGCAGACGAAGTGAATCGCCATTCTGAAATTTTTGGCTCACTTCTCCGAGCTCAGGATGGGCTCGGTTGCTTAAAAGCCTCAAGCAGCATTGCGCATAATATGGGTGACCTCGACCGCGTGATGGACATGTGGGAACTCTCGGTGGGAGATCCTCTCAGACTTCAGTTCTATAAACTGACTCATCAGCCCTTCGATACAGAACGAAGGCTTAGATATAAGGGGAACCTCTGGTTAGCTGGTGAACTTTATAAATCTAAAATTGGAACGAGTTCACTTGCGCTTGAGAATCATCGTCACTTTGCACTTCGGAAACCCAAGTGCTTAAGAAAAAATCCGGATTTTTTCATTCCTACTGCGCCTTTTTTCGATGACTGGGGAAGAAAGGTGGCGCGTGGCTTAGGGAGTGGTGAGGAACTTCGTGAGGTCGTTACGACTCTCATCGAAGGATGGGAGAGGCAGCCAGGAACACTCGCTTACGGACGCGGGCTTCGTGGAATTTTAGAAATCTATCCCGAATTAGAAAAGGAAATGAAAGCGGATCTGAGGCTGGTGCCGGAGTCGCATAGTGAATTTGAGGCGGCATGGAATAAAGCCGCGCTCGCGCACATGGGAGAGATTCCATCGCGGGCGGAGTAGGTCAGTTACGGCTGATGGCGCTGCCACAGCCTACTCACCGAGATGCATCCACGATCATGAACTTCGAATTATTTGCGATGATTTTAGATTCTCCGAAGAGTTTCGCTAAAATCACCTGATACTGAAGGTGCGTATTTCCAATCACCCTTAAGGTGCCACCAGGGACGAGACAACGGTGGGCGTCTGCGAACATTTGCTTTGCAATATAATCACCTAGCGTATTCCCCTGATGAAAAGGAGGATTACAGAGCACAAGGTCTAAAGATTCCGGTTTTCCATTCTCAAAACAGTTCGTCCAGATATATTCCGACTCACTTGGGTCCGCCTTAGAAAAATGAGCCTTAAAATTAATTTCCGCACTTTGGATGGCCATATGAGATTCGTCAGCGAAGATAATCTTTGCCGACGGGTTTTTCTTTTTTGCCGCAATGCCTATGATTCCGTTACCGCATCCCAAATCCAGAATCGTTTTAAATTTTCCACTCGGAATATGTTCGAGAAAAAACCGGGTACCGATATCGAGCTTCTCTCGACTAAAAAGGTTCGAATGGTTCACAATAGCCGGAGAAAACGAAGGCACTTCGATTTTAAGTGGATAGGGCGATGAGACGGCTTCACGCTCGAAGTTCGCAAAAATAAGACGCGCTTTTTTCTGTGCGAGGCTAGTCGATGTTTCGCCAATGTATTTTTTTAATAGATCAAAACTCGCATTTGCTTGATGCTTCACCATATATCCGCAGATGATTTTAGATCCTGGGCGGAGGTGGTGACTCAATTGCGCAAGCATGTCTTCGAAGAAGGACATATTTTTAGGGATGCGAAGAATAGCGTAATCATACATGCCCGTGAGTTCATCCAATCGGGAGACTGGATGAAGTGGCTTACCCTGTTCAGCGCTATTGATTTCAATCCCTCGTGAGCTGACGTAAGAATCCGTATAAGTCGTAGCGTGAGGGATGCCGCACGAAAGAGCGCCGAATGAATCCCCTAAGACCACGACTCGCTTCCCATCGAGATCGACTCCCCCCATATGGGCGAGGATTAGATCATCAGCCGAGTCCCAAGCTTGAAGGACTTCGTTTTTACGAGTTGGATACCGTTTTAAATTCACCTGACTAGCGTGTGCTTCGTCTCAGGTTCGAAGTCCATCCAAAAATAGAGAGAGTGTAAATGAGCCACTTGGTTGGATCCCACTGGTACCAACGAACGCCGTTACGGTAATCACTCTGATAGGAGTGGTGGTAATTATGGTAGCCTTCTCCGTAAGAAAAGAAAGGAAGCCACCAGCTATCTCGCGCAGTCGTTTCCCCCGAGTGCGGTTGGTGACCGAAAACGTGAGCGGCTGAGTTTATGAGAAAAGTCGCATGATGAACGACGACGAGGCGTAAGAGTCCACCCCAGACTAAACCCGCGCCCGGACGACCAAATACGTATCCGAGTAGTACGGGGAACACGAGGCCGCTTAGAATTGCGAGCAGAAGATAGTACTTATGCTGCCACATCACGAGACGGTCCTTTTTCAGATCAGGAACGTTCACGTGTTCGCGTTTATCGACGGGTTGGAAATAAATCCATCCTACGTGAGCCCAGAAGAAGCCCTTTTGGATATTATAAGGATCTGCCTCAGTATCGGTGTGCTGGTGATGGTAGCGGTGATCAGATAC
>JBGSHQ010000062.1:0-3607 GCA_041752095.1 Bdellovibrionia bacterium | reverse complement strand
GAAGCGGGGGTACCCAAGCCTAATGCCCACGATTTAATAAATTGATCGATTAAAAGAATGCTTGCCCCTAATAGTAGAGCAAAGCCCAAGTGAAATTTAAGTTTTTTGGATTGGCTCACCCCTTTAGGGTAACGCTTTTCCTTGAATCCGCGAACGAATTTCTGCGAGGAAGTCTTTTACCTTGGTCTCGTGGGCTTCTTGAGCTTCCTTCGTCGTGGGTTCTGGGGCATCCGACTCGTCTTGGAGAAGGAGTAAATCTTTGGGAATATCTGCGATAAAACGTGAAATAAGGCGGGGTACTTTTTTTCCGTACCGGATTCGAAATTTAGCACGAGTTAGGATGAGCTGAGATTGGGCTCGAGTCACCCCCACGTATGCGAGTCTTCTCTCTTCGTCGTAACCCAGTGCTGCTTCAGGACCCGTTCCATCGATGGTGCGCTGGTGCGGAAGATATCCTTCTTCGGTCCCAACGAGAAAGACGATCGGAAATTCTAGTCCTTTAGAACCATGAAGGGTGAGGAGCGTGACTTCATCTTTAAAAGAATCGTCTTTTTCTTCTTCATCGCGAGGATCGAGAGTCATTGCCTGGAGAAATTCGGAAAGGATGGAAACCGGTGTGATGCTGGTTTCGTCTTTCTTTTCGATGTCGACCTGTCCAAGAGCATTGGCGAGTTCAGTCGCATTTTCCCAGCGACGCTCGCTCAGCTTTGGGTCGTCTTCTTCAGCGAATAAAGCCTCTTTTACACCGATTTTCGCCAGAGTTCTTTTTCCCCAGTCGGCAAGTGCTGCACGCTCAACAGAAATAGAGTGGAGGTCATTTTCCATTGAAGTAATCAGAGCCGTAAATTTTCCAAGTGAGTCTTGTGCTTTAATGCTGAGTTCAGGAATAGTGGCGGCAACTTTCGCAGCTTCAAAGAGTGAGAGCTCGTTTACTAGCGCAAATGAGGTGAGTGTCTCGAGAGTGGTTCGTCCGATTCCGCGCGCCGGCCAGTTACAAATCCTCCTAAAGGACGGATCGTCTTTCGTGTTTTGGATGAGCCGCCAGTAGGAAAGTGTATCTTTCACTTCGCGACGATCGAGATAGGAAAGTGTTCCTACTATTTTATAAGGAATTTTTCTCATCCGAAGCGCTTCTTCGAAAAGCCTGGACTGAGGGTTCGAGCGATAAAGAATGGCGAAATCTTTCCACTTCCGTGGATTTTTTAAATCCTCTTTACGTCTTAAAATTTCTTCTGCGACCGCCTCGGCTTCAGCGCGGTCCTCTTCGACAATGATTTGGACGATGGGTTCGCCCGCACCTTTATCAGACCAAAGTTTTTTAGGGTGGCGTTTTAAATTTTTAGAAATGATTTCGTTGGCCGCATCGAGAATCATCGTCGTCGAGCGATAATTCTGATCGAGGGTGATCGTTTTAGCGCCTGGAAAGTGTTTACCAAACTCGAGAATGTGAGCGGGATCGGCTCCGCGCCAGGCATAGATCGACTGATCATCATCACCGACGACACAAATATTCGTTTGATCGTGAGTGATGGCGCGAAGAAGGCGAAACTGGGATGGATTCGTGTCCTGATACTCATCGACTAAGATGTATTGAAACTTACGGTTATAGTAATCACGAGCTGACTTCGAGGTTTCGAGGAGGCGTACGGCTTGGAAAAGGAGGTCATCAAAATCAAGAGCATTAAGAGCCGCGAGGCGCTCCTGGTAATGCTCGTAAACGGAGCAGGTCGCGACCGCGTAGTCTTCCGTCATTCGCTTTGAATTTAAGAAATAGTCTTGAGCTTCATGGGGTCCAAGAAATCGATTCTTGGCTTGACCGATTTCGAACTTAATAAAATCAGCGTCGAACTTTCGGTCGTCGAGTTTAATTTTTTTAAGAATCGACTTCACAATGTCGCCCTGATCATGTTCGTCGAGAATCGTGAAGTTCGTCGTGAAACCAATCGCTTCGGCATGAGCGCGGAGGATTCGGACGCAGAGAGCATGGAAAGTGGAGAGGGTGAGGCCCTTCGATTTTTCGGCGCCCGAAGTCTGGGCAACCATTTTTACGACGCGCTCCTTAAGTTCGCCCGCCGCTTTGCGAGTGAAAGAAAGGCCCAGGATATTTTCAGCTGAAACATGATGCTTCGCGATAAGATAGGCGATTCGAGTCGCCATGGTGGTCGTTTTTCCAGAGCCCGCGCCCGCTAGCACAAGCAGGGGGCCGGTCTTGTGGAAAACAGCCTCTCTTTGCGCAGGGTTAAGTCGCTTCAGTAAACGTTCCATCAGATCCTAACTTATACTCGATGATTCAGGGACTCCTCAATCTCGATTTCGCCAGGTACACTTATAAAAGTATGGCACCCGCTGAAGTTGAAATTATTGTCGTCGACGATGTCCAGTCGATGCGTATCCAAGTGAAGGAGCTCCTTCGCTCGTGTGGATTTGAAAAAATTCGTACGGCTGCGAATGGGTTAGAGGCGCTTCGCATGATGAACGAGTCTGCTGCACATCTTTTACTTTGCGATTGGCATATGGCGCCCATGTCTGGGATCGAGCTCTTAAAAGAGATTCGAAATAAAGAAGAGATCAAAAACACGACCTTCGTCATGCTGACTGCTGAGGGAACTCGAGAACGTGTGATCGAAGCATTAAAATCGGGACTCGACGATTACGTAATGAAGCCACTCACTACCGAGCATATTCGACTGAAGGTCATGGGCGCACTGATTAAGAGAAAGGTTCTCTAGCTATGAGTGAAGCAAGAAACTTAAAGCTTAAGGAGTTTACGACTGAACTCGGTGGATTCGCAAAGACTGCGGAAAATTCGCTAAAACTGATCGAAGCGGATCCCCATAATAATAAAGGTGAGTTTACTCATTTTTCGGAAATGATGTTTACGATTCGCGGTACCGCTCAGCAACTGGGTCTAGAATCGATTGCTGAAATGGCAGGATTTGGCGAAGAAATCGCAGTTAAAGGCCCCGCTGTCGAAAAGGGATCCCAAATTAAAAAATGCGTCGCTGCACTCTGGGATGCTTTAACGACAGTTAAGTTTATGCTCGAAAACACAGACGCTGAAACGGGTGAAGAGCAGGATATTTTAAAAAACCGACTCCAATCGACGCTCCGTTCTCTGGGTGGCGCTCGTGAGATGGTTTCTGCTGACGAAATCGAAGCGCTGCTTAAAGGTCGGGGGTAAGTTCGCCTATGGCGAACCCTCCGTTTAAGCCGATCTTAGTCGATATTCCGATGCCGATTTTAACACCGCGGCTTTTTATTCGCCCGGTTCAGCCGGGAGATGGTCCTCTTTTTTTTGAAGCCGTAGAGGAAAGTCGATCGGAGCTCTCTCCTTGGATGCCATGGGCGCGAAACCCAGATCGTACGCTTGAAGATACTGAAGAGGAGTTGCGCCAATCCCATATTAAGTTTTTAAACCGAGAGGATATGCGGCTCCCTTTTTTTTCTCGAGAAACAAATCAGTTTTTAGGGTGTGTTGGTTTTCATCGATTTAATCTTGAAAAAGGTATTTTCGAAATTGGCTATTGGATAAGAACTTCGGTTGCGGGAAAAGGATACGTCACTGAAGCGACCCATGCACTTACTCAATATGCTTTTGCAGTTCTTG
>JBGSHQ010000061.1:0-4178 GCA_041752095.1 Bdellovibrionia bacterium | reverse complement strand
AGCCTGCGCTGTTCTTAGTCTTTCGAGTTCAGTCGCGTTTGCAGTTACTCCTGACCAAGTCATCCAGAAAGCGGCTCAAGTTCGCCAATACTTACGAACGGAAGCTTATCGGATGGGGCCGAATGAACTTGCGCGGGTCGATCAGCAACTCACTCGAATCCTCTATGGAAATCAACAGCCCGGCCCTGGACCCGGTCCAGGACCCGGAGGTCCTGGTTGTTTACCCGGAAGGCCCTGTGGGCCCGGCGGCCCTGGCCCTGGTCCTGGACCTTATCCTCCACTGGACCTCAGTCTCAGTGTCAGCTCCTAGGTCGAGGAGTCTATAATAACTGGACCTATAACTACCGTGTCGGTGTCGGTTCAGAAGTCATGACGGGTACGGATTCTTATCCGACTGCTACGGGAGTGATTCAGCGACTTCGCTCTGCAAGCGTCTGTTACTAAGTATTCCAAATTCATCCCCTAATCTCCATGAAGGAGATCAGTAGTTCGACCCCGGCAAGGCTTATCCCCCTTGCCGGGGTCTTCGTGTTTAAAAGCCGTAAATTAATTCGCGATGGTGACGGATAGAGTTGAAGTATCGCCAACGGCATCAGTAACCTTAAAAACTGCCGTCTCGTTTTGTTTCGGAATGTAGCGCTGTTGGGCTGAAATGAAAGTTCCAGTCCCTGAGACTAAAGAGAGAGTGTAAGGAGCAGTGCCACCGCGTGGACTCATCGCGATTGGAGGGTTTGCAGCCATAAACTGGAATGCGCCGGGTTCATCGAGTCCACCTGCGGTCTGCCCTTCAAGAATCATTCGGTTATCAGCGAGGCGATTAAATCCAAAATACCATCCTGCAAAAGGAAGTGAAAATCCAGCAGGCGAAATCGTGTTCGTTGTCGGATTATAGATATCAATATCAGAGAGAGCGCCTGAGTTTCCTCCCGCGATAAGAACGCGTCCATCGGGTAGCTCAACCACGGACGGTCGATCTTTAGCAGTAGAGAGTGTACCGATCGCAGTAGCCCAGGAGTTTCCCACTGGATCATAGATATCGATTGTATTTAAGCGAACATACCCCGTGGTGTAACCCCCTATGGCTAAAACTTTCCCGTTCGAGTGAACGAGAGTCGTTGCATGAGAACGAGGGACCGTCATCGCGGGTCCTGCTCCCCAGAGGTTTGTGCCCCGGTCGTAGATTTGGCTTGATGAGAGGAAACTACCGCCACCTGATGCTAGTCCGCCAAAAGCAATAAAAGTGTTGGCTCCAATAATCGCGGCACCATGAATACCGCGTGCAGTGCCGATCGCCGCACGAGCCGATACGGTAGCCACACCTGCTGAAACCGTGATCCGACTCATGGCTGTGGTCGCAGTACTGGTTGCCCAGTTCGTCTGACCACTGATCGCAAAAATTTCCCCGTCCGGAAAAGAAACGGTTGCTAAGTTCGTTCGCACGCTCGGTAATGTTCCTGCGAGAGTATAAGTCTGAGCAGTGCTATCGAAAAGTTCAATTCGATTCGAAACTGCTGCGATCCAGCCTCCACCGCCGATAACCAGCATGTTTCCATCAGGTAGAGTGCCCTGGCTGGTGTCGCCACGAAAGTTGGTGATATTCGTTACTGTGCTCCATGAGTTTGTGTTCGGATTATACTGAGTGAGTTCCGCTTTATAAGCGCCATCTCCATATCCGTGAGCAAAGGTGAGTGTTCCGTTTGAAGCTTGGTGGATATTCGATCCTTGTTTTCTTACGGGACGGAAATTTTCACGGCTCCAAGTGTTTGATGCGATATTATAATATTCGACGGATCGGGTATAAACGGATACCGATGAATCCGATCCGCCCATGTAGGCGATCGTTCCATCACTCGAGGCGATGAGCTGTCCACCATCACGGTCGTCGTTAGGTGAGGCGAGTGCTGTGAATGTGAGAGTGTTGTGATCGACAGAAAATGCTTCACGGTAGCAGATGCCACCAAACGTATCGCATCCGCCGACGAGCATGCTCGATGAAGAAGTGAGGGTCGCCCAACCAGGCATATCGTAGCTGTGGGGAAGGGTCGCAGTACTGGTGGACCAAGTCTGAAGAGTAGAATTATAAATCTCAATCGAAGTCAGAGCCGCGCTGGATGTTCTGCCGCCTAGCGCGATCACATCACCATTTGATTTTAAAATGAGATATGGCCGTATGCGTGGGGCGTTTAAGTTTCCGACAGCAATCGATGCTCCGGTCGAAGGATTAAATAGAAAAGTTTTGTTCAATTCTCCTCCATCATCGCCACCCACGATTAAAACTTGTGTCGATGAGATCTGAATGAGCGACGCACTTGCGATTCCTGAAGGAAGGTTCGGTTGGTTCGATACGAGTTCAGTTGTCGGATTAAAAATCTCAATCTTATTTGTGGCACTTCCTGCAACCATCCCGCCCACAACCAGAATTCTTCCGTCAGAAAGTTTTAGAGAGCTGATCATCCCGCCATCTCTTACAGCACTCAGGGTCGCAGGTAGTAGAGAAACTGCATTCGTATCGAAGTTAACTTTTACGATATGATTTCCGGTGTATGTCGCAGTCGAAAATCCTCCAAACACATAAGCATTATTTCCAGATGACTGTGCAGTTGCTCGGGTTAATGCTTCAGCAACCTCGTTTGGTAATTTTTCAAAATAACGCCCACCTGGATGATAAACTTCAATCACTGTCGACGAACCGGGTTCCGTATCACCGCTGATGAGGCCGACCCGACCATCGGCGAGAGTAACCTCAGCAGTATTTCTCCTCGGGGTATAGGGGGTGAACGAGTAAAAATAATAAAGGGCCGTATTCCGATTCGAGTGGAGGGTGTTTAAGGAAAGACTTCCCGCCTCTGTGCTCGACGCAAGTTGGGTAGGGACCCGAACCTGAAGAGCACATCCAGCAAGAAATAGCGAATTGATGACTATTAATAAACAAGCGAGTGAAGTCCTCGCTTTTCCACATACGTACAACATGATTTAATCCTACGCCGCATTATCGGGAGTGAAAAGATGTGTCTGAATTGACCTGTTGACTACCTATTTGACTCTATTAGATCCTAGACTTAACTTATAGAAATACCCCCTTTAGCACCTTTTAGGAAAATTTAACTTGGTCGATACTTTTAATATCCCTCTCAGTACGCATTCTCAGATTTTACTCGTCGATGATTTTGCGACCATGCGTGAGTCATTGCGAAAATTACTCAATCAAGCTGGGTATACCCGGATCATCGATGCGGTAAATGGAAAAGAAGCTTGGGATATTTTAAATGCAGCCCCTTCGTCTATCGATCTGATTTTTTCAGACTGGAATATGCCACTCATGAGTGGTCTTGAATTACTGAAATACGTACGGGGTGATTTTCGATTTAAGAAACTCCCATTCATCATGGTGACGACTGAAAATGAAAAGGGCTTAATTCTTCAAGCACTCAAGGCAGGGGTAACAAATTATATGGTTAAACCCTATACCCTTGAAATAGTGGTCGAGAAGCTAAAGACGATCCGCTTAGCCTGAAGGTTTATTCGATCTCAGGAACTTCAAGGACAAACGTCGTCCCCTTACCGAGAATGGATTCGACGTGGATCGCACCGCCGAGGGATTTTACAGCATCAGCTATAGCATCGGCGCCAACCCCTCGTCCTGAGAGTAAACTCACTTCTTCTTTAGTAGAAAGCCCGGAGTCGAAGATGTGCTGGATGATCTCAGCGTCGCTTTTATTTTCTGTCTCTTTCTTTTTACCAAGATTGATTAATTTTTCTCGAATCCTTTTAGGGTCAATCCCTTTTCCGTCATCTTGAATTGTAATTCGTAATTTCTTTTTATCCGCCACCTTTATTTTTTTGATTTCTACACGTATGTGACCTTCATGAGATTTTCCAGCTCTGGCGCGGTCCGAAGGTGTTTCCAGACCATGATCGACCGAGTTTCTAAAAGCATGAACGAGCGAGTTCAATAAATTCTGGTAAAATTCGCCAAGAATTTTTATATCGCCCCCAACGATTTCAAGAGGCGCAACACGTTTATCAAGTTCACTCGCTGTGTTTTTAATCAGATCGTTATAATGAGTGAGATAAATCGAAATGGGTTGTTTTACGAAATTTTCGAGCGCTTCTTCTTTTAGAGGCCCCGAGCCGGGTAGTGCGTTCATTTTATCGATAAAGTTAATAAACAGATTTTT
>JBGSHQ010000060.1:0-3046 GCA_041752095.1 Bdellovibrionia bacterium | reverse complement strand
GAAGCGTTCCCGCCTTAATGATCTTCATTCGTTCGATCGAGACTTGGCTGGTAATAATGAAAAATGGAATCTCTGAAAGCGCTTTCGTTCGTTTACACAGTTCGAGTAACTCAACACCCTTCACTTTAGGCATTTCCCAGTCTGCGATCACCATCCCGATATCCGAGGGATTACCTGACATAAAATTCATCGCCGCTTCGCCATCCGGAAAAGCTTCGATTCTTTTAAATCCAAGTCGGCTCAGATATTCTACGACCGTATCTCTAGAATCCGGATCATCATCTGCAACGATGACGATTTTCTGGGGTCCGTGGATCGAGATTGAAAAAGCTTTCTCAATTTTTTCGTTTAAGGTCTCTATCCGAAACGGTTTTACGATGTAATCATCGACCATATCCTCAGCGGCAGCACTGATCTTCTCATGCTCAACGGATCTCGGGCTCGACATAATAATGAAAGGAAGATGCGACCACTTCGGATTTGCGCGTACCTTTTTAAGAAGCGTTAACCCATCAACAAGCGGCATATCCCAGTCCGAAAGAATCATACCGATGGTTGGGTCTTCTTCAAGCACAAGGAGCGCAGCTCGCCCATCCTCGACCATCGTAATTTGCTCAAACCCGATTGCTTTCAGATAATCAGCCGCTGTTTCACGACTATCTTCACTATCATCGACGACTAGAACATGAACATCGGTACGACTATTTTTAGACATGAGCTGTATCCTCAGGTTTTATTCCATTCACTGAAAAATGGAGGGTAAACTGGGCACCCTCTCCCGGCTTAGACTCGACAGTAATACTGCCGCCTTGCTTCTCAATAATAGATTTGGAGATTGAAAGTCCCAGTCCGCTTCCCTGATCCCCTTTGGTACTAAAAGCGGTTTCGAAAATTTTCGGTAAAACCTCGGGTGGAATCCCAGTTCCTGAATCTTTTACCATCACGATCACAGTTTTAAGATCTTCTGAGGGTTGAATTCGAATCATTAAATCCCCCCCCTGACTCATGGCTTGTTTTGCATTAATGAGTAAATTCAGAAAAACCTGCCCGATCGCAACTGTATCGCCCATAATTTCAGGCGATGGCTTATATTCCTTAGTGACCCTAATGTTTCCCGTCTTTAACTCATGATGAATCAACGTAAGCATCTGATCAAAAACCGTTTCGAGGGAAATTTTCTCTACTTTAGCCTCGGTCGTTTTCGAATAAGATTTTAAATTCGCGAGAATGATCTTAGCTCGTTCAATTGCGTTCAGTGCGGTCGTCAAATGCGCCTTTGTCGTTTCTTCTTGAGTATCGAGTAGTGCAAGGTCGATTTTTCCAAACACCCGCATGAGGATATTTCCAAATTCGTGCCCCACACCCCGAGCGACCTGCCCGATCGCCGCATGACGTTCAGACTCGACAAGCTGCTTTTGGAGGAGTTCTAGGCTTTCAGACATGGAATTAAATGCCCGTGACAGTTCGCCCACTTCGTCGTTCGATTTAACGGCGAGATTTTCACTAAAGCGACCTTTTGAAACGGATTCAGTTGCTTCGACTAAAGCTGAAATCGGACGCGTGAAGGAAAGTGACATTCGGTTACCCAACCAAAGTGCCAGCGTGACGATGAGTAATGCAAAAAGAAACGATTTATTAATGAGCCTAGCAGAAGCCCGGTAAATCTGATCCTCAGGCGCAGTCGCAATCACTTTCAAATCACTTCGCCCCACATCAGAGAAGGCTCCGAGATAAACTTTCCCCATCCATTCAAATGTTTTAAGTTCAAGCGCAAGCGGAGATTTTTTTGCTTGCTGAATCAGCGGGTGATTTAAGTACGAATCGGTTTCCACACTTTTCTCGGCTTCAGGATGAAGAAGAACTTTACCACTCCCATCGATGAGAAACGGAGTCACGATTCCCTGGCCTTTTAATGTCGTCCACCACCGCTCAGCTCGGAAGACGCCTTGGATAATACGAAGTCCACCACTCTTCTCGAGCTGAACATTTTCACTGTAGATCACCACAGGAGAAGTCGGATTTAAAAAAACGGTACTGACACTACTCTTCCCAAGCTCAAGCTCAGGAGATTTCAAGTGAGATGATAAATCAGCCCAAACTTCACTCTTAATTTCTTTCTCCTCTAGAAAACGACTCTCATGATCGAGATGAAAGATTTCCTGCTGTGTAATGGGATCGTAAATCCTAAAAGCTATGAGCTCGTTCTCATTAGAGAGGAGAACTCGCATCCAATCTGAGTTACTGTAACCCGTGGCCAGTAATTTGACGATGGAGGAATAACGATCGAGATCACCACGGACCTCAGAGCTAATCGTTCGAACGACACTCGCATTTAAATCGTAGATGAGTGTCGACTTATCATCACGAAAGAGTTTGATCGCGAGCGTGAGATACGTGATGATAGAAATCACGACTAGCGCGCTCATGAGAAGTAGCAGTTTCAAGCGAATGGGGAACTTGATCTTGGCTCTCATCGAATCCCGTCAAAACTCCCGGTTAGAAAATCGTTCTTGGACTCGGCTCCTCGTCCAACTCATATGGTTATTAGTCATCGGCGCCGAACTGTTCTTACTTCTAGATGATATCACTCTTTTCAGTTCTCCCAAGTCAGAACTCCCTGGAACTACTGGGAATCGTGTTGCGGAGATCGGATCGACCCGAAATGGGGTTCGGTGGCAAAACCCAAGAGACATTCTCTGGAATGAAGGCCAATCCGGCCAGATTCTTTACGAAGGTCAGAGCCTGATGACTCTCACTGACTCTGAAGTTCGTCTAAATTTTGACGGCCCACCGGAAACATCGGGCACTGAAATCTGGGTAGGTGAAAAAACGTTGATTGAACTTAGCCTAAAACGAGAAGAAAAATTAAACCCAGCCCCGCTCCTACTCTCCCTAACGCGCGGGATGATTAAAACTAAAACGTCCCGTCCGATCATCCTGAGTTCCGGTGAGTTTGCCGTTCAAATTGATTCGGGAACTTCATTTGAAGCTAATATTCCTACGGGGGTCGGGGCGAAAAACATCGAATTCAATGTGACCGAGGGTC
>JBGSHQ010000059.1:0-6288 GCA_041752095.1 Bdellovibrionia bacterium | reverse complement strand
CAGGGCACGATCGATGATGAGGGAGAAACGCACGAGGAGTGGATTACTGAAGCACGAGCGACCCTAGAGGGAAAGTATGGCCCATTTTTGGATTTTGCTTCGTTTGGTGCATTTAAAGATAAGAAAGCCATTTCTGCTTCAATCATCACGCTCTGGAACGAGTTACCACTTCTCGCTTTTTCTGTGACGGATCCAAAACACCAAGGCAATGGTTTCGCTCGTGTGCTGATCGAACGCTCAATTTCCGCTTTAGCAGAACGGGGATACCCCGAACTTCATCTGGTAGTCACAGAGGGAAACGAGAGAGCAGAAACGCTTTACCGAAAAATGGGGTTCACCCCACTCGAACCGATACACTCCCAAGCGACGTAACACTCAGACGAATCTCCATCCCAGGCTCCATTTTCACAGCCTGGGTTGCGGCTCCGGCGAGGACGATACTTCCTGCGGGGAGTGTGAGTCCGCGACTCTCGAGAAGCTCGGAGAGTAAAACGATCGACATCACGGGATCGCCCGAGATCGCATCTGAAGTCGCACGCTGGACGACCTCTCCATTTACTTCCATCGACATCTCGAGTTTCCCTAAATCGATTTTCGAGAGATCGAACTTCGAATCCGTTTCGTCTCCAGTAAAATTATGGATTTTCCCCAAAACAAAAAACGCTGAAGAAGAATTATCGGCCACCACATCCGGTAGCGAAAAATAATTAAACCCGATGTAGCGTGAATCTAAAATCTCCATCGCGGCAGCTACACCCGAACAAGCAGCGAGCGCCTCTTCACGCGTCACCTTTCCACGAAGGTCGCGACCGATGATGAACGCAATTTCAGGCTCGATTTTTGGGTGAATTTTACCCTCGAGAAGAAAGGTCGAACCCTCTTGGATCTGCATCCGGTCGGTGAGCACACCGTAGATGGGGGAGCCTAAATTCATCTGTTTCCGTTTCGCTTCTGAAGTGAGCCCCATTTTGAGACCGATTTGCTTCTCACCGCGAATAGAGCGGAGTTTAATGCCCTCGTCTTGAATTAGGTAAGCATCATCCAAAGAAAGATCTGGAAAGCGAAGCGTCAAGCGCTCCATTTCTCGTGCCTCGAGCATTGCGTTATCGAGAGTACTAGCCGCTTCTAAAATCATGTTCATATTAGGCTTTTATATGAAGCTCACAGCGAATTGGGAACTAGATTCTCAGCCACCCTTAGAGTAAAAAAATGGGATGATGGGGACCCGTGCTAAGTACTTCGACATCTCTCCCGAAATTTCGGAGAGTATTGCCGTTTTTCCAGGCGACACTCCGTTCAGTCGTAAGGTCACGGTTAATTTTAATGAAGTATCTCCGGGTAAGGTCGCAGCCTACCAGGCTTCGTCGATTCATGGATCAGTTCATCTTGGTGCTCATGCGGATGCGCCGAACCACTACTCGAAGTCGGGTGAAGGAATCGAGTCTCGCGATCTCGATCGTTACATGGGGCTCTGCCAGGTCATCGACATGAGCATCCCTCGCAGTGAGCGAATCACGCCCGCACACTTCCAGGGAAAACCTATTCGAGCCCCACGCGTTCTTTTTAAAACCGGATCCTTCCCGAATCCCAACCACTGGAATGGCGATTTTAATTCTCTCTCCGCAGAGCTTGTAAATTTTCTTTCGGATAAAGGGGTGACTCTCGTTGGGATCGATACCCCGTCGATCGATCTGGCAAACGACCAAAAGCTCGAAAGTCATCAGGTGGTCGCGAAAAAAGACATGGCGGTTCTCGAAGGAATTATTCTTGGGGAAGTGCCCGAGGGTCTTTACCAGTTAATCGCTCTTCCGCTCCGAATTCGAGGCGCCGATGCATCTCCTGTGCGCGCCATTTTACTTCCCCTAGAATTTTCTCTGAATAACCCAGGCGAAAGACTATGAATGAAATTTTAAACTTTATCGACGGATCTTGGTCTGCGCCCGTTTCTAAAAGCTATCTCGATTTAGTCGATCCCGCGACGGGCGAGATTTCTGGAAAAGTATCCGACTCGAGTGGAGACGACGTCGCGCGAGCAGTGGCTGTAGCCGAACGTGCTTTTCCCGAGTGGTCTGCTAAGTCTTCCGAAGAGCGTTCGCGCATTCTCCGTAAAATTGCTGAAGGCATCGAACGCAATCTCGAGGCATTCGCCCAAGCGGAAACACTCGACACCGGAAAACCGATCACGCTTTCTCGTTCACTCGATATTCCGAGAGCCGCACAGAACTTTTCTTTTTTTGCAGACGCCATCACCCAGTTTTCAAGCGATGCGCACGGGATGGGGGAGCGAGCGATTAATTATACCCTCCGCGAACCCCTCGGAGTGGTCGCGTGCATTTCGCCTTGGAATCTTCCGCTCTATCTTCTCAGTTGGAAAATCGCTCCAGCACTAGCTTCTGGATGCACAGTGGTTGCGAAGCCGTCCGAGTTCACGCCGCGTACTGCGGATCTACTTTCCCGTATTTGTGGAGAAGCAGGCCTTCCCCCTGGAGTTTTAAACTTCATCCACGGGAATGGTGCTCGTGCCGGGGCTGCACTCGTATCGCATCCTGAGATTAAAGCGATCTCTTTTACGGGAAGTACGAAAACTGGTGCAGAGATCGCGCGTGTCGCAGGCCCCGCTTTTAAGAAGTTATCCCTCGAAATGGGTGGAAAAAATGCAGCACTCGTTTTTGCGGACTGCGACTTCGAAGCGACCGTAAAAAGTGTCGCGCTCGCCGCTTTTCTAAATCAGGGTCAGATCTGTTTATGTGGGTCTCGGATTTTAGTAGAGAAAAAAATCTACGAGCAGTTTAAGGCTGCGCTCGTCACACAGGTAAAAACTTTTCGCCAAGGCGATCCGCTACTTCCGGAAACGGATCAGGGTGCGATTGTTTCCAGGGCGCAGTTCGAGAAAGTCATGGGACATATCGAAACCGCAAAACGTGAGGGTGGAAAAATTCTCACCGGCGGGAAGCGGGCAGAGGTGAAGGGGCGATGTAGCCGGGGTTGGTTTATTGAACCGACCTTAATCGAGGGGCTTCCATCTGGGTGCCAGACGAATCAGGAAGAAATTTTTGGGCCCGTGGCGACTCTGATTCCTTTCGAATCAGACACTGAGGCGCTTGAAATTGCGAATAGTACTTCTTACGGGTTATCCGCGACCGTGTGGACTCAGGATGTATCGCGGGCACACAGGGCTGCATCCCGCCTGCACGCAGGTGTGATCTGGGTGAATTGCTGGCTTCTTCGCGATCTCAGAACTCCTTTCGGCGGGATGAAAAATTCAGGTGTGGGACGTGAGGGTGGACAGGAAGCTTTGGCATTTTTCACGGAGCAAAAAAACGTGTGCATCAAATTTAATGAAAATTGAGAGAGAAAATTTAAATGGGTCGAATTGATTCTTCTAAAGCAGCTGAACCGGTAGGGCATTTCCCACACGCACGACGAGTAGGAAATTTACTTTTCTTATCCGGAATCGGACCACGTGAACGAGGTGCTTCGAAAATTCCGGGTGTTACACTAGGCGCGGACGGAAAAATCGAGTCCTATGATATCGAAGCTCAGTGCCACGCTGTCTTTAAAAACGTTCGGTACGTTTTAGAAGAGGCAGGAGCTTCTTGGGAGTCGTTAGTCGACGTCACCGTGTTTCTCACAAACATGAAGGATGATTTTAAAACCTATAACCGGATCTGGGCGGAAACATTTCGGGAAAATCCGCCGTGCCGAACCACGGTCGAAGTGGGTGCGCTTCCTACGCCGATTGCGATTGAATTAAAATGCATCGCCTATCTGCCAGCTACGAATGAAGGAGCGAAAAAATGACGGACAGTCGCTTAGTCCCGATTAACTTTAAAAAGTGGATTGATGAAAACCGCCATCTCTTAAAACCTCCAGTGGGAAATCGCCAGATCTGGGAGAACCGAGATTTTATGGTCACCGTAGTGGGGGGGCCGAATTCACGAACGGATTATCATATTAACGAAGGCGAAGAGTTTTTCTATCAGGTCGAAGGAAATATTACCCTCCGCTTAAGAGATCAGGGGAAACCTCTCGATGTCGAAATTCGTGAAGGCGATATTTTTCTCCTTCCACCGAATGTTCCCCATTCCCCGCAGCGCGGGCCTGGGACTGTAGGTTTAGTTCTAGAGCGAAAGCGTGGGCTAGATGAGCTCGATCACTTCGAGTGGTACTGTGAAAAGTGCGGAGAAAAACTACACCGTGAGACGGTCCACTTGAAAGATATCGTGAAAGACCTTCCGGTCGCGTTTACTCGGTTTTTCGATAATGAAGCGAACTCAACCTGTAAAAAATGTGGTGTTCGGATGAAGCGAAAGTCATGAAAAAGATTGACGTCCACACCCACATCCTGCCCCGAGATATCCCGAACTTTAAAGAAAAGTACGGATACGGCGGATTCATGGGGCTTGATCACTCGCACACATGTTCGGTCCATGGAAATGCGCGCATGGTCCGGGATGATGGAAAGTTTTTCCGGGAAGTGAGCCCAAATTGCTGGGATGGACCTACACGGATTAAAGACTGTGATCAGACTGGCGTCGGAGTTCAGGTGCTCTCGACAGTTCCAGTGATGTTTAGTTACTGGGCGAAGCCAGCAGATGGATACGATCTCTCGAGGTTTTTAAACGATCACTTAGCAGGAGTAGTAGCAGAAAACCCATCGAGGTTTGTGGGACTTGCGACACTCCCCCTTCAGGATCCGAAGCTAGCAGTGAAGGAACTCACTCGCGCGGTAAAAGAACTCGGACTCGCTGGTGCGCAAATCGGTACGCACGTGAATGAGCTAAATTTAAATGATCCAGCACTCTTTCCTGTTTTTGAAGCGGCCGAATCTTTAGGTGCTGCGATCTTCATTCACCCCTGGGACATGATGGGTGAGGCTCGCATGCAGAAATACTGGCTACCGTGGTTGGTGGGAATGCCTGCAGAGTTGTCGCTTGCGATTTGCTCAATGATCTTCGGAGGCGTATTCGAAAGGCTCCCTAAACTTCGTGTCGCGTTTGCGCATGGGGGTGGTTCGTTTCCAGGAACTTTAGGGCGGATCGAGCACGGTTTTCAAGCAAGGCCTGATCTCTGCGCCATCGATAATGCCGTTAATCCACGCGAGTATTTAGGAAAGTTTTATGTCGATTCACTGGTGCACGATAAAAAAACGCTCACCCAAATTATCGAACTATTCGGTGAGAACCGAGTGATGGTCGGATCCGATTATCCGTTTCCACTCGGAGAAGAAGTTCCTGGAAAGTTAATTGAGTCACTCGAGCATTTATCTGAAAAAACGCGCGCTCAGCTTTTATATGGAAACGCGCTTGAATGGTTAGGGCCAGCCGCAGTTATTAAAGCAGTGAAGGGAATTCATCACCCATGAATGAAAATGAAGCAAAAGCAAATGCCTTAGATGACTCGGATCCTCTTGCCCGGTTTCGGGATCAGTTTCACATCCCAAAAAATCCAGACGGGACTGACTGGGTTTATCTCAACGGGAATTCTCTCGGACTCCAGCCTAAAAAATCGAAGCAGTATGTGAATGAGGAGCTAGAAGACTGGGCTCGTCTTGGTGGGGAAGGTCACTTTCATGGTCGCCACCCGTGGCTTCCGTATCACGAAAATTTAACAGCTTCGACCGCAAGACTCGTGGGAGCTCTTCCAAGTGAAGTTGTCGTGATGAATACACTCACAGTGAATTTACATCTCATGATGGTTTCATTTTATCGCCCGACGCCCAAGCGGTTTAAGATTCTAGTTGAGGCGAGTGCTTTTCCATCGGATCAGTATGCAGTGGCCTCGCAGGCAAGCTTCCATGGATATGATCCAAAACTTGCAATCATAGAAGCAGTACCCACGACCGAAGGAGTGCTGGAAGCGATCGAACGCGATGGAGAGAGTATCGCGCTCGTTCTCATCGGGAGTGTGAATTACTTAAGTGGCTACGCGTTTGATCTGAAAAAGATTACAGCCGCCGCCCATGCGAAGGGATGCCGTGTGGGGTTTGATCTCGCGCACGGAGCGGGTAATTTACATTTGAAACTGCATGAAGATGGACCTGATTTTGCGGTTTGGTGTAGCTATAAATATTTAAATGGCGGACCAGGAACGCTTGCCGGATGTTTCGTTCATGAACGACATGGAAAATCTTCCCTGCTCACTCGATTCGCTGGTTGGTGGGGACATGATAAGTTCACGCGATTTAAAATGGGGCCTGTTTTTAACCCGATTTCAGGAGCAGAAGGATGGCAGCTGAGTAACCCCCCGATTCTTCAGCTAGCTGCCCTTCGCGCGTCGATGGAGTTA
>JBGSHQ010000058.1:0-17127 GCA_041752095.1 Bdellovibrionia bacterium | reverse complement strand
AGCCATAATATAAATCGGGTTCGCAGAAGTCGGCCAGACGTTTAGACCCGTCTGGAGTTGGCAGCTTGTATTTGTGTCGTTCTTACCTGGCTGGACGAGTTCCACCTCCGCGTACTTACCTGTGAAGTTGTACGTGTCGGTCGTGATGAAGCTTTCCTGGTGTCCACTGGTCGGGTGGACGAACATCTGTAGCTGATTCGAAGCTTCGGTGATGATGTTATCGTTCGGGCTATAATAGCCACCATACTGAATTGAAGTACTGTTAAGAGCCCACTTAGCTGACATCGTATTATCGTCGAAGTTATCTGCGAAGCCGGTAGGGGCAGCGTTCGATGTAAGAGCGGCGAGGTCAGCGCCTGAGAGTGTTTGGTCCTTATAGAAACGGACTTCTCGGATCCAGCCGTTAAAGGGCTGGGTGAAGTCAGTAGACTGGGCTTGGCCTAAAGTGATCACTGTCGGAGTGGTACTTATCACTTCATTTGTGGTTGGTGAATTAGCTGCGTTTCCATTTAAGCGAGCAAGGGTAGTGCCTGAAGTAATGTTCATTGCGAATTTATAATCATTCGTCGAAGTGATGCCGCCTTCGCTATTCTGTTCGTAACCTGCGAGTTTTACATAGCTGCCACCGTTATCGACATCATATCCGATACTTTCACCCGCAGAGGTGATAATATTATAATCAGGGTTTCCATAACTCGTTCCTGTATGTCCGCGGAGTAAGACGCCGTTATTTCCGCCGCCGCCACCCCAGGTTTCCATTCGAAAATCTGCATACCAAGTTCCTGTCGTACCGAACCAGGATCCGAGAGCACCGCTCGTTTGGACGTATTCGTTACTGCGTGATGCAGCAGCTGTAGTAGTCGGAATATAGCTGGAGCCGCCAGTGAAAGACTGTCCATTACCGACGTCAGTAGGATTTTCGAGTTGGGCACCATAGAGGTAAACATTACCGGTCCCGTTTCCGGTGTAGGAATCGGTACCATTATAAATCTGAAGGGTGACATCGAGTGCCGTTCCATTATTCGAAGTGCCGCCAACCATAATTCGGTACCAGCCGTTTTGAAGTTTTTCTAATTTCGAAATACCGGCGACCCAAGTACCCCACGCGCTAGTCGGTACGATTGCTTCAGTCGACAGATCAAATACGGCAGTAACCCCACCCCCACCCCCACCCATACCGAGGGCAACTTCGCTGCGTGATCCAGCTTTTACATAAATCGAAGCGACATAAGGAAGTGCGCTCGCTGCTTTTGTGATTCCTTTATAAAACATGTGATATCCGTTGCTGGAATCTTCGATAAAACTTTCCGCTTCGTTATTTCCCATAGGATCAGTAGTCGCACTCGTATCTGTGCTCGTAGAAGCGCCCACAGGAAGATAACTTCCATCATTTATAGACTGAGAGTAAGTGAGGAGGTTCGTTCGATTCTCTTCGAAGCGAAGTCCACGCATCTCTTTAGTTACCGGATCGTAATCATATCGGGGTCCATTATAGCGAGCGACGGTGGTTGTTGCGAGATAATGTGAACTCATCGTACGATTTTTCTCGAGTTGTGCTCCCCAAGCGTAGATTGCACCTGTCCCGTTCCCATTATACTGTCCCGCAGATCCGGTATGAGTAGCGATCGAGGCATCCATTGTGTTCGTGCCGTTATTAATGTCGAAACTCAGAGAGACCCGGTACCAGTCATTTCCTACAGCGGTGATTGAGTTTGAATTATTTGTAAATACAGCACCATAATTTCCAGCGCCATTCACAATTCCTTTATCAAGATCAAAGTGGGCAAGAGTCCCACCTGAGTTCGAGTAAACTGCGATCTGTGCAAAATTTCGAGTTCCCTTCTTAACGTGTGCGCTAAATGTATATCGAGAGTTACTGGTCGTAGTAGCGACCGTTTGCCAAGCATCATGGGTCTGATTCGAGTCTGATGCCTCAGTGATTTTTTCGGCAGTGCTCGTCCCATCGGGGGCGACGGTATCTGCTGTATTAGCTGAAACTGTAGAATTCGATGCAGTCCAACTTGTATTCAATTCCTGACTTCTAATGAGGAGGTTATGGGAGGCAAATCGGAGTATTCCATCAGGTCCGTGGTGTGTAGCAACCAGTGCACTTCCTGAGCGTCCGAAGGTCATCGTCTGAGTGCCGACGCGAGGCTGGACACTATTCTTCGTGAAGTCGAGTACGAGGCTTGGAACGATTCCAGGAGTTGCGACTGCTTCGTTCGAGTATGCAGAGTTTCCACCTGCGTTCGTCGCGCGAACGACGTAGAAGTAGGTGCTTCCGTTAGTGACGGAAGTATCTGAATACGTAGTGGTCGCGACTCCGGTCGCAATCGAGCTATAAGAACCACTCGTCGTGCCGCGGAAGACTTCATAGGTTGGTGCCGGGGTTCCCGTGCTCGAAGCGGTCCATGCGAGTGCGACAGATCCGTACGATCCCGTCGCAGTAAGGGTAGTCGGGACGCTCGGTGCAACTGGTGTCGCGTAAGTCACCGTATCGGTATCGACGCGAGCGGAGCGGTTCAGGGAAGTGTCGCGGATCCAGATTGAAAGAGTTTTTGCATTATTCGTCGAAGTAACTGTGTAGTTCGCAGGCAAGGTTCCCGCAGTCCAGCATGCGGCGGCAGGAATCGGAGCGGTCGTATCGTTTTCTTGAATACAATAATCAGAATAACTTCCCGTCACGGTGCCGTAGGTGAGTGCGTAGGTCGTCGTGTACGTCGGAGTCGAGTTCGTGATGTCGGCGCTTGCTAAGCTTGGCGTTACATTATCGATCGTGAAGACGGCGTCAGAAGTATCGGATGAGGAATTTCCTGCGGTGTCGGTAGCTGTAATCCGGATGAGTGCCGTCGTCGATTCGGTCGAAACGGGGAGTGACCAGGAGTAGGGGCTCGTGCTCGAAACAGAAGTTGATATCGTCGTCCAGTTCGTACCGCTATTTAAGGAGTATTCGAGCGTGAGAGTAGTCGAGACGCCGACGCTATCGGATACGGTCCAAGCAATATTATTCGTCGTCGTTAAAACTTCGCTGCCATTCGGAGCGGTGAGAGCAAGCGTCGGAGCGGTATCGTCGAGAGTGACGGAGTTACTGGTGTCGACCGTCGAAGTATTTCCCGCTGCATCTCGGATATAAACAGAAATCGTTTTTGCGTTATTCGTACCACTCACGGTGGTCGAAGCGGGGAGTGTTCCCACAGTCCAAGCACACGAACCTACTGCGGTTGTATTTTCGAGTAAGCAGTAGTCGGTGTATGGACCCGTGGATACGGCACCATAAGAAAGGTTATACGTCGTCGTGTTCGTCGGGCTCGAATTCGTAACCGTAACGGATGCTAATTGCGGGATGACAGTGTCTTTCGTAAGTGAACGATTAGCCTGGACTGCATTATTTCCAGCTGCGTCTGAGTGATCGGCATAAAGCGTAATCGCGCCTTCGTCTGCTCCCGAAAGATTGATCGTCGTCGACCATGCAAGACCCGAACAAGCCACGGTTGCGGTAGCTCCGTTTGCGGCAGCGTTTCCAATGATGACAACGTTTCTTCCGTTTTCGGAGCACGCTCCCCCGATAGCGTAGGTAGCGGCGCTCGATGCGCTTGCGTAAGTTGCGCCTGTCGTGAAGGTTACCGTCGGAACAGAGTCATCATGAATAATCGTATCGCTATCGCAGCTCGTTTCGTTCAGGGCACCATCTCTAAACTTTACATAAACGGTCTGCGTGGAGTTCGCACCCGCAAGTGTCCACGAACCCTTCGAAGTCGAATAGGCTTCCCAAGCACCACCTGATGCGCATCCGGCGGTATTCGTAATATACATTTGGGTAAGATTCGTATCACTCGCCGAAAGTGTGAGTGCTGGGGTCGTGGTCGTCGTATAAGTAGCGCCGGCAGCGATGGAGATCGAAGGAGAGCCTAAGGTTGGATTCGTATTATCGTGAATGATCGTGTCGTTCACGCAGGAAGTTTCGTTCAGAGCCGCGTCCCTAAATTTAGCATAAACAGTAGCGGACGCGTTTGTTTGGCCGAGCGTCCATCCCGTAGAAGAAGTCGAGTATGCGACCCAAGAACCGCCGGAGGCACATCCTGCGGTATTCGTAATATACATCTCGGTCGCGCCGGTGGCAGCGAGCGTGAGATCAGGTGTCGAGTTGTTCGTATAAGCCGCAGCCGCCGCAATCGAAATCGAGTGCCCTGTAGGAGCGGTATCATCATGCACGATTGTATCGTTCACGCATGCCGATTCGTTACCTGCAGCATCTCTGAACTTAGCATAAACGGTCGCCGTCGCATTCGTCTGACCGAGTGTCCATCCTGCGCTCGAAGTAGAGTAAGCGATCCATGAACCGCCGGAGGCACATCCTGCGGTATTCGTGATATACATGTCTGTCGTTCCGACAGAGTCAGTCGAGGAAAGAGTAAGATCGGGAGTAGAATCATTCGTCGTAGTAGCGCCAGCAGCGATCGAAATCGTAACTGGAGATGGAGCGGTATCATCGTGGATAATGGTATCATTCACACAGGAAGTTTCGTTCAGAGTAGCGTCTCGGAACTTTACGTAAACCGTAGCGGTCGCATTCGTCTGACCGAGCGTCCATCCCGCGCTCGAAGTAGAGTAGGTGGCCCATGAACCACCGGAGGCGCATCCTGCCGTGTTCGTGATATACATCTCGGTCGCGCCGGTGGCAGCGAGGGTTAAATCTGGAGTGGAATCGTTCGTATGAGTTGCGGCAGCCGCGATCGATATCGAGTGTCCCGTAGGCGCGGTATCATCGTGCACGATCGTATCGTTCACGCATGCCGATTCATTTCCTGCAGCATCACGGAACTTCGCAAAAACGGTAGCGGTCGCATTCGTCTGACCGAGTGTCCATCCAGTGCTCGAAGTGGAGTAGGCGACCCATGAACCGCCTGCCGCACATCCCGCGGTGTTGGTGATATACATGTCGGTGGTTCCCACCGTATCTGTCGATGAAAGAGTAAGATCAGGTGTAGCATCATTTGTATTCGTCGCACCGGCTGCGATCGATATCGAAACAGGGGACGGCGCAGTGTTATCGTGAATGATCGAATCACTCACACAAGTCGTTTCGTTCAGAGCAGCATCACGGTATTTCACGTAAACGTTCGCAGTCGTATTATACTGTCCAGCGCCGATCGGCCAGTTAGCGCTTGAGGTCGCGTAGGTGACCCAGCTTCCGCCCGAGGCGCAGCCTGCGGTATTCGTAATATACATCTCGGTCGCAGCGGTTGCTGCGAGAGTTAAGTCTGGAGTATTATCATTCGTGTGGGTGCCGCCCACGATGACGATCGAGTGCCCGGTCGGAGCGGTGTTATCGTGAACGATTGTATCACTCACGCATCCGGTTTCATTATTAGCTCCGTCTCGGTATTTTACGTAAACGGTCGCAGTTCCGTTTAACTGTCCGGCATCAAGCCCCCAGTTCGTTTTCGTCGCTGAGTACGCTTCCCATGAACCACCCGACGCGCATCCTGCGACGTTCGTGATATACATCTGAGCTAGACCGGTAGCAGTGAGAGTGAGATCAGGGGTGTCGTCACTCGTCGTAGTAGCACCTGCAGCTATTGAAATCGAGATCGGAGGAATGCCAGAATCTTTATTAAATGAGCGTGAGGCTTGGACTGCATTATTTCCTGCGGCATCAGAGTGGTCTGCATAAATCGTAACGACGCCGTCTGCAGCGCCTGAGAAATCAAGAGTCGCTGACCATGCGCCTGTCGTGCAGGTCGCGGATCCAGTAGCAGATCCAGTGATCGAAACGGTGCGTGTGTTTTCAGAACACGTTCCAGTCACCACGAACGTCGTCATGTTAACCGCATAGATCGGTGAGTTTGCTGCAGGGTTTGTGAATCCGACGGTAGGGACGGTGTTATCGTGGATGATCGTATCACTCACGCATGCTGATTCGTTTAAGGCGACGTTTCGATATTTTACGTAAACGGTCGCCGTATTATTTAACTGTCCTGCTGAAAGCGCCCAGCCGAGTTCACTCGTCGCGTACGGAGCCCAGACGCCGCCTGCTCCGCATCCAGCAGTATTCGTGATATACATCTCAGTCGCGCCAGTAGCACCGAGAGTTAGATCCGGCGTCGAATCAGTCGTATAGGTAGCACCACCTGCGATCGAAATCGACTCACCGGTCGGAGCCGCACTACTATGGGTAATCGTATCGTTTACACAGGAAGATTCGTTTAGAGCAGCGTCCCTGAATTTTGCATAAACGGTAGCAGTGCCGTTTAACTGTCCCGCATCGAGTCCCCAGTTTGTGGATGAAGTCGAGTACGCTCCCCACGTTCCACCGGACGCGCATCCTGCGACGTTCGTGATGTACATCTCGGTTGCGCCGTTTACGTCGGTAGCAGACAGAGTTAGATCAGGAGTAGAGTCGTTTGTGGTTCCGGCGCCACCAGCGATCGATATCGTTACTGGATTCGGTGCAACACCATCATGCTCGATCACATCATTCACACACGCTGATTCGTTCAGAGCCGCATCTCTATATTTTACGTAAACCGTCGCCGTTCCGTTCGTCTGACCGAGAGCCCAGTTAGTCGAAGTGGTCGCGTAAGCGACCCACGTACCACCGGATGCGCAGGCAGCGGTGTTCGTAATGTACATCTCAGTCGCGCCCGTTGCGGAGAGAGTGAGATCCGGAGTCGTATCACTCGTAAAACCAGCACCCGCCGCGATCGAAATCGTCGGCACAGTCGGAGCTGAGTTATCATGCACGATCGTATCGTTCACGCATGCCGATTCGTTTAGAGCAGCATCACGGAATTTCGCGTAGACAGTCGCCGTTCCATTTAACTGTCCAGCGTCGAGTCCCCATCCGGTAGAAGAAGTCGAGTAGGTGACCCACGAACCACCGGAGCCGCATCCCGAAACGTTCGTGATGTACATCTCCGTCGTGCCGCCAGCATCGGTCGAAGAAAGAGTGAGGTCTGGAGTCGAATCATTCGTATTCGTCGCACCCGCAGCGATCGAAATCGTTACTGGGTTAGGAACGACGCCATCATGTAAAATCGTATCACTCGCACAAGTCGATTCGTTCAGGGCAGCGTCTCGGTATTTTACATAGACGGTCGCAGTCGAGTTTAACTGTCCGGCCGAGAGAGCCCAGCCCGTAGAGGAAGTCGAGTAGGCGACCCACGAACCCCCACTCGCACAAGCAGCAGTGTTCGTAATATACATCTCAGTCGCACCGGTAGCAGAGAGAGTGAGATCAGGAGTCGAATCATTCGTGTGGGTCGCTCCAGCCGCGATCGAAATCGTAGGAGAGGTCGGCGCTCCGTTATCGTGGTTAATCGTATCGTTTACGCATGCGGTTTCGTTACCAGCAGCGTCTCGATATTTTACATAGACAGTAGCAGTGCCGTTTAACTGTCCAGCTGCGAGAGACCAGTCAGTATAAGATGTAGCGTACGCACCCCAGACTCCGCCTGCCGCACAGCCTGCAGTATTCGTAATATACATCTCGCTCGCGCCCGTGGCAGCGAGGGTCAGGTCCGGAGCAGCGTCGTTTGTGTTCACTGCACCCGCCGCGATCGAAATCGAAGGTGCAGTCGGAATTAGAATGTCTTTATTATAGGAGCGTGAGGCTTGGACCGCATTATTTCCCGCCGCGTCTGAGTGATCGGCAGTGACTGTGAAAGCTCCATCAGCGACCGGAGTTAAATTTAAAGTCACCGACCACGTGCTGCCCGCCTGACAAGTAGGAGAAGCAGTGACTGCGCCGCCTCCTGCGGAGATAGAAACCGTACGACCGACTTCGGAGCATGTACCGTTAATCGTAAACGCAGTGTAGTTTGAAGCGGCTGCATAGGTGCCTGCGTTCGGTGCAGCGAAGGTGACCGTCGGAATTCCACTATCGAGGTAGACGGAGTTCGCAGCCACACGAAGGGAAGTATTTCCAGCCGAATCACGAATCCAGACCGAGAGGTCTTTCGAACCTTCTGCCCCGGTTACCGTGTAAGTCGCAGGCAGAACTCCTGCGGTCCAGGTACAAGCCGCGACCGAGTTATTATTTTCGTTAATGCAGTAATGCGAGTAAGTGCTGAGAGTGATCGCGCCGTAAGTGAGGTTAAAAATCGTCGAGATCGTCGGTGACGGGTTCGTTACTGTCACAGAAGCAAGATTCGGAGCGACCGTATCGAGAGTCACAGAGTTCGAATCGACTCCGATCGAGTTTCCGGATGCATTTCTTAAATAGGCGGTAAGAACGAGCGGACCATCAGGCGACATCGCATTATAAGTCGTATCGAGTGCACCTGTGCGCCAGATGCAGAGATTAACGTCTACTGTGTTTTCTAAAATACAGAAATGGGTGTGAGTTCCAATCTCAAGCCCCCAGTTTAAATTTAACGGAGTTCCATTCGTTGGCGAAGAATTCGTAATCGTGAGTGAAGTCATCGCAGGAGGGACAGTGCTCGCTCCCGTTACGCTCGAAGCCGCCTTGCGAAGCGTATTAATCTGAGTTCCGCACGCAGTAAAAAGCATCATGCTCGCAGACGCGAGAACGAGTGAATGCAAAACTGCGTGATGGCGGAGTCTGTTCATCAAAACGTACCTCAAGACTCTAAACGATTAAATTTTTAGTACTTCCACTTGTAAGTATCGGACATTTTTAGGCGGATGAAAATGTGTCAGAAATGACTTTTTAGGCGGAGTGAATGAAAAATATCGGGGAGTGGGTCGTGGGGGACGCAGCGTAAATTAAACTAACACCGCAATGGGGCACACTCGAATACGGCCCTGAAGGAGCTTTTCCTCGGTACCTGAGTGAATCATGATTACCTTCGATTTCGGATAGGATTTCAAAAGGCTGTTTGCGGATTGGATACTCGCCTGATGATTTTTAAAATCATCTAAAACGATAATCCCGAGTGTTCCTTTCGAGTTTTGGAAGACAAGAGGAACAAAAGCCCCACCCTTTGAGTGGTACTGAAATACAGTGGTAGGTTCATCGAGTTCATAATCAAACTGTGCCCTAAAGTGAAGGTATGCAAAATGGGTCAGACTCTGTTCCGGTGTGATATCGATTCCCTTTCGCAGAAGGGAACATTCGCCCATGTCCTCGAAAAGAATGACCTGGCCCTTGCGACCCCCCTCGATCGGAATAGTTCGTATCAGGTAAATGGCGTGTAGGCCGAAGATGAGCTTTTTTAACGTTGGAACCGAAATTTGGGTTTCTTCCTGTAATTTCTTTAGATTAAGTGCTTCACCTTGCTGTCTGGCAAGAGCGCTTACGAGCGAACGTAAAACTGGGTAGGTTAGATTCGTCTTCACGACCTTTCTGAGGTCGCGATCGAGCATCGTAAAGAGTTGCTGCTCGTGTTTTTTACTCCGAAGTGCAGCGTTCCGAATAAAACAAACACCCGGGAGTCCACCCTGAGTCATGTATTCTTCGATAAGTTGAGTGCGAATTCGATACTGTTTGGGCTCTAATTGAAGTGAACGGTTTAAGAAATCGAGTGATTCACGTTCGGTGGCCTGCCGAATGAGAGTGGGTAGCTCGCGCCCTTGAAGTTCGGATACAATCATCGGATAAAGTTCGAGATTAATGATTCGTCCTGTGAGTGATTCCGAAATGGCTTCCATACTGGTGAATCGAATCGAGCCTGTTAATATGAATTGTCCCGGCTTTGGGTGGACTCGAACCCAATTTTTTAAAGCGGGAAAAATCGCTGGCACAAGCTGACATTCATCAATGATGCAGGGATTTTTTTTTGCATGGATAACTTTGCTTAAATACGATTTCGGGTCGGTCTGTGCAAAAGCGATCTCTTCGAAATCATCGAAGGTATGGTAATTTTCGCTCACGATACCTGAAAGCACAGTTTTCCCCGACTGACGATGGCCTAATATTCCGACGAGCGGACTAAAAGTAGAGGCTTTTCGAATTGCGTTTTCAAGGTGTCTTTTTCTGAGGTGTGGCATCGTTTTCGATATTAACAGAACCTATCAAAATCGAAAAGGTGGTTTTCGATTTTGATAGGTTCTGTTAATATCGAAAACCTATAAATCCTGTGATAACAACACCTTTAGCCGTACCGGATCGACTTCCACAGTAAGGGTCTTATTATTCACGTAACTCGCTTCGCTCGAGTCTTTAATCCGTTTCACGTGTTTTTTCTGGGTGTAATCCACTTCAGTTTTCCCCCAGTTTACCCCGCCCGAGTAGTGGAGCAGGAGATAGGCCGCATCGAGAAGGGTCTCAAGCGAAGCGTTCTTTTTCGAGCGAAGTGGAATCACGACATGTGCGCTTGGACGTCCCCGGACGTGCATCCAGATGTCGTTCCCACGCGCGAACTTAAATGTAAGCTCGAGATTCTCGTCCTTCGAACGACCGACTAAAATAGGGAGCCCTTCTTTCGAAAGAAAACTTTTTCCACCCCATCCCGTATGCGCGGCTTTCGTTTCGGCCTTCTCTGGTGATCCTGCACGAATTCCGAGCCGTTCCTCGAACACGGCAAGCTCAGAGATTTTAGCTTTTCCACGAATCGCCGAGAGCGCGATCCGGTCGATCTCCGACTTTATTTTTTCAAGCGACTTCACTTTTTCACGAACCGTTTCGATTCGAAGCGTGGCCTCAGAAATTCGGCGATCCTTACGTTTCGAAAGCGAATAAAATTTTTCGACCTGCTCTTTCAGTGAGAGTTTTAAATCACACGGGATCTCGATCTCCTCTCCACTTTCCCAGTCAGTCACCGTACGAGTTCCCATTTTCGAAAGGGGTGGATTCTGCCCCATTGCTGATTTTAAAAGGTCCCCCAGATGTCGGTAATTTTTTTCTTTTTCAGCCTCCGAAAGAGTTTTTTCATTCTGCGAAAGCCGAGTTTTCGCTTGTTTTAAATCCTGAGAAATTCGTCCCCGAATTCGAATCAGTCTCAGATCGAAAGCTTCAAGATCAACGGATTCTATTATTTCCTTCGAATACGCCTCAAGCGATGAAAACGAGGCACGAGCAACTAAACTCTCTGGCGAACCTGAACCATCTGGGGGGATGTACGTCTTACTCTCCACGTTCCGCGAACGTGCCAGAATCTTATAAGTCTTCCCTTCGATGAGGAGCGCTTCAGGCAGAGCGGGAATCAGGGTAAGGACGAGCCCCAGAGTTTGGCCGTCGTCACCTTCGACCCATAAAATGGCGGATCTTTCGCGCTCGATTGCTTGGAGGCCCAGCACTTTTCGGCCTGAAAAACTCTTCGTGAGGCTCAGATCGAATCCCGACCGAGTTGCATGGGGTGAGGCTTTCGGCCCCTTACCCAGGATCCACTGGATGTGCGGCCGTTTTGCGCGAACACTGAAGAGGAGAGCCGCCTCACCTCCGGCGCGGGAGGTGAGCCTGAGGGACCATTCCCCCTTTAAAAAACCGTCAGGAAACTCAGGTCGTTCGGGCACGACGACACGATCGACGAACCGTCCCCGGATTAGGGGGTCAATCCACTCACAGAGGAGTTTAATTTCTCGCCAGTTTAAGGGTCGATGCATCGTTCTCGTGTTCCCAGTCTCATTTCCATGATAGGACGAACCCATGGCACAAACCACGAAGATTTGGCGATTAAAACGCGGGTCCGACCGACGCGTTCGAGCAGGGCACCCCTGGGTCTACAGTAACGAACTCCAAGCTAGCCCGAAAGGCATTACCCCAGGCGAAAAAATTACGATCATGGACGCCTCCGGTGATTTTCTAGCCCATGGCTACGGAAATCCATCATCACTCATCGCATTTCGGGTCGTTTCACGCGTCGAAGCCGATTCGCAGTGGGATACCGTAGCGCCGATTACTGCGCGGTTGAAAGCCGCCTGGGATTTCAGAGTGGGCTTAGGGCTCGATCAGGCTTCGTTCCGCTGGGTTTTCGGTGAAGGGGATGATTTTCCAGGCCTGATCCTCGATGTGTATCAGTTGAAAACTGGCAAACGTGTGGTCGTCGTGCAGGCACACACTGCAGGGGTGGATCGACTTCTACCCGTGATTCTCCAAGCCGTCGAGGCGGTTGCAAAACCTGAATCCGTCGTCATTCGAAATGACGTCAGCCATCGTAAACTCGAAGGCTTACTCATCGAAGAGCCTAAGGTCGTGGGCAAGCTGAATCCGGATGGCGAATCGGTCCTGATCAGGTCCAGTGCTGAACCCCTCACATTTCAGTTCGATCTCATAAAAGGTCAGAAAACAGGCTTTTTTCTAGATCAGTCTGAAAACATTCACCAGTTCCTCGAACTCGTACTTCGTTCCTTAAAAAACCGTAAGGGTTCGGAGCCCATTCGAGTGCTCGACCTCTGTTGTTACGTCGGTCAGTGGTCGACCCAGATTGCAGCTTCGCTAAAGGCGCGCGGAATCTCGACTGAAGTTCTACTCGTCGATGCCTCTGCTCGTGCGCTTTCGTTTGCGAAAGGGAACGTCGAGCGAGCCGGTGGTAAGGCGGAAGTTTTAGAGGCCGATGTGCTTGCGGATCTTCCGAAGTTAACGGGAGTCGAGTTCGATATTGTGATCTGTGATCCGCCTGCCCTCATTCCTGCACGAAAAGATATCCCGACTGGTGCGGCCGCGTATTTAAAACTAAACACCGAAGCGTTTCGCCTACTCGCCCCGAAGGGATGGATGGTGACCTGCTCGTGTTCCCAGCTTTTAGAAGAAGAAACATTCGCAAAACAGGTGACGCGTGCGATGATCCGGAACCATAAAGATATGCGCTGGCTTGCGCGTGGTACTCAGGCACTCGATCACCCACTTCGGCTTGAGTTTACTGAAGGAAAATATTTAAAAATGTGGATTGGCCGGGATACCGGGATTTCACTTAACCTAGGGAAAGAGAAATAATATGGCGAAGAAGAAGACAGCAAAGAAATCAGTTAAAAAGTCTGCAAAAAAAGTGGCGAAAAAATCGGTTAAAAAGAAAGTTGTTAAAAAGAAAGCTACAAAAAAAGCTGCGCCGAAGAAAAAAGCAGTGATGAAAAAAAAGGCGATGAAAAAATCGGTCTCTAAGCTCGCTCCGACCTCATCCCTTTTACAAACCGGAACGCGCGCTCCCCAGTTTGCGTTACCTACAGACTCGGGTAATACCGTTTCTTTAAAAGACTTCGCGGGTAAAACAGTTGTTCTCTATTTTTACCCAAAAGACGACACCCCGGGATGCACGAAGGAGTCTTGTGATTTCCGAGATTCCTTCTCGCGCGTTCAGGCTGCAGGAGCAGTCGTTCTCGGCGTCAGTAAGGATTCCGTCGCTAGTCACCAAAAATTTAAATCGAAATACTCTCTCCCATTCGCCCTACTCTCGGATGAATCCGGAAAAATGATCGAATCTTACCGGGTTTGGAAAGAGAAGATGAATTACGGCAAGACCTATATGGGGATTGAGCGAACGACTTATCTCATCGACGTCGATGCAGCGGGCGTTGGAATGATTCGGAAGGTTTACCCTAAGGTAAAAGTCGAAGGCCACGTCGACGAAATTCTGAAAGAACTGATCGAATAGGTGCTGGATCATGGAATTTTTCGCGACCACCGCTAAAGGCATGGAGGAGTTACTCGCACGAGAACTCGCCGCAATTTTTACCGAGGGTGAGAAGCTTTTTCCGGAATTAAGTACGGTAAAGGTCGGTAAGCCGACTGTGGCGGGAGTTCCGTTTTCGGGACCGATCGTCGCAGCTTACCGAGCGTGCCTCTGGTCGCGAATTGCAAACCGGATTTTGCTCCCGATCCACAGTTTTAATGCTCCGACACCCGAGAAACTTTATGGAGGAGTGAAGGGGATCCGGTGGGGTGATCACCTGACATCGCGGGAAACCATTGCAGTCGATTTTCAGTGTACCCATTCCCAGATCACGCACTCCCAGTTCGGTGCTCAGAAAACAAAAGACGCGATCTGCGATCAGCTCCGTTCGATCACAGGAGAGCGTCCCTCGGTGGATCTCGCAAATCCGGATATTAGGATTAACGTTTACGTAAGAAATGATGTGGCCAGCGTGAGTATTGATCTCTCGGGAAATTCGCTTCATGCGCGTGGATACCGGGATGACCAGCAAGCAGCACCTCTCAAGGAAAACTTAGCAGCTGCTATTCTGATGCTCGCGGGTTGGGAATCCGTGATGGGTGCGGATAGCTCCTTAGTCGACCCCATGTGTGGATCGGGCACGATTCCACTCGAGGCTGCAATGATGGCCACGCGAACGGCGCCAGGATTTTTTCGGAAGCAGTGGGGGTTTGATCGGTGGAAAAAAAGTGATCCCGCAATTTGGAATAAACTTCGAGCCGAAGCCGAATCAGCTCGAATACTCGACCCCAAAAAACTTCCAAAGATAGTCGGATATGATGAAGATCCGCGAGCGATTCGTAGTGCGCTGAATAATTTAGAGACGGCTGGAATTCGTGGACTGGTTCACTTCGAAAAACGAGAACTGGACCTTGCAGAAGCTCCCGTTGGATTTGAAAAGGGCCTCTTTATCGTTAACCCCCCTTACGGCGAACGTTTAGGTGAGGAAGCAGAACTCGTTCCACTCTATCGCAGAATTGGGGATGCGATGAAGAAGCGTTTTAAAGGATGGAAAGGCGGAGTTTTGACGGGGTCTTCTATTCTTGCGAAAGAAGTCGGTCTTCGTGCTGAGCGTCGTCATGTCCTTTTTAATGGCGCCATTGAGTGCCGTTTGCTCACCTACGATCTCTACTAATAACTAGTCGCATCTCCCGAACGATGCTAACTTTTTCGATATGATTAGCATCGAAACTGTCAGTGATAATGAAACGAATTCTGCTCTTCAGGGCATGATGGAAGATGAAGCCATACGGGAAAATCGGATCGAAAATGTCAGAACACTCTTAGTGATCCTTTCTGGACGATCGATTGTTTACGACGATGCTTCACTTCGCCAAAAAATTTCACTGACCTATCCGGATGCTGAAATTTATTTTATGACCACCGAAGCCTTTTCGATGGGGAAGAAACTTCCATCGAATGCAAAAATCGATCTTCTGATCGACTTCACGGGACCCGGTCACCGCCATAAATGGTTCTGGGCTCGAGCGCTTCGCGGAAGGTCGCGAGTCTGTGTTGGAAGAACGGCTGGATTTTTTCGGGAATTTATTTATGACCGAGTCTTTAAAGAAGAAGGCTTAAAAGGTCTTCCAACGACTGTGATTGATAAAGAGCGTTTCGTTCAGCGTGAAGTTCTCGCTCTTGCCGGAGTGCCCCTTTCCCAAAACGGTAACCTCGGGTTAGACCTCCAGAAGAAAATAGCCTCACAGACATTAAAGCGGAGTTAAGCCGTGAAAAAAGTGCTTAAAATCTTATGGCGAATTTCGATCAGTTTGAAATTTGCTGTAGTGATTATGCTGTCACTGACGGCTGCGCTCATTCTCGCAACCGTTCTCGAGTCTAAGTACGATACTCCGACCGCGCAGTACTGGGTTTATCAGACCCCCGTGTTCTATGGAATTCTGGGCCTGCTGGGTTGGCTCATCTTTGCGGTCGCGATTTCACGTCTTCCTTGGAAACCGCGGCACCTTCCGTTTCTAGCTGCGCATCTCGGAATTCTTCTCCTTCTTTATGGGTCGTGGCTTACGTTCCAGTTTGGAATCGATGGGAGCATTACCGTTTCTGAAGGACGCACAGAGAGTACGATAGAACTCACCGATCCTCTGCTGATGATTTCTAAAGGGGAGAAGGTCAGCACGATTCCAGTTCCGTGGTTACCCCCGAACGCAAATTTTAAACCGATACTGATTCCCGAGTACGGTCTTGAAGTCGCCGAGTTTATCTCGCGCGCAGAATCGAAGGTCGATTTTATTCCCTCGAAAGATCCACTGGAGCTCGCAGCACCCGCGATTCGATTAAAAATTGCTGGCGGACCCAGTGCACCCCCCTTCATGCGAATGGGTCAGGAAGTTTGGGTTTGGGGAGGGGACGCTAATTGGACTCGTCAGCAAGTCGGACCCGCGATTATCAGTATTTCTCCTTCGTCAGACTCGATCGGATTTTCAGGCAAAGGGCCTGAAATGTCGTTTCGCTTCGATACTAAGCGAAACGCCGTTTTAGTCTCAGTCCAAACGACTGAGGGAAAGAAAACCGAACTTTCTTTCCCCTTTAAAGAAGCAAAAGATTTAATCGGGACTCGAATCCAAACGGGTTGGAAATTCGATGCAACCGCAACGGTTTTAGAATGGATTCCGCGTGCAGTGAGTGATGTAAAATTTGCACCCGCTCGAATCCAATACGGCGCGAATGTTTCACCTTCAGCAATTCTACTTAAAACAAATACAGCCGGTGGAGTAGCCCCATCGAAAGTGTGGCTCGGACTTGGCGATCGCGCAACTTTCGGTGGGATGACGATCGGTTATTTTCCAAAGCGAGTGATTCTCCCATTCGGAGTTCGTCTCGAAAAATTTAAAATTGATCGCTACCAGGGCACGATGAATCCCAGTGAGTTCTCCTCCGTAGTTTCCGTCGATGGAGGCGGGAACGGAGAGCAGATTTTAAACCACCCGATCTCGATGAACGAGCCCCTAAAGTATGGTGGATATATGTTCTATCAAGCAAGCTATGTCGATGGGCAGCCGCGGCCGACGACTTCGATTTTCTCTGTAAATCAGGACCCAGGGCGCTGGATGAAATACAGCGGCAGCCTCTTACTTGTTTTGGGTTCGATCTGGTTATTTATGATGAAGTACATCAAGAAAAAGCGTAAAGTCTCGATAGGCAGCCCCCTTTGAAAGGTTTTTTTATGAAACTATTTTTGCTTTCACTTCTCCTATTCAGCTCCTCTTCCTATGCCGATCCCATGCGCCGTGAAGGGTGGAACTTTAAAGAGATGGGATCGATCCCGATCCAGGCTGGTGGAAGGATTAAGCCCTTTGATTCTTATGCGCGGGATCTGGTTCTTCAGATTACCGGTGGCCGAACTTTTCAAGGATGGGACCCAGTCGAATTAGCGCTTTCGTGGCTCGCAGATCCAAAGGGATGGGAAGATAAACCCTTCATCCTCATCACACGCAAAGACGTGAAGAGACAGCTCGGTCTGAATGAAACGCTTTCGAAGTTTTCACCGAAGGAACTTTTTATTGAATCTTTCATGGCAGAGTATGCAAACTCGCTCAGCGGTCAGGGTGGAATGAGTGCC
>JBGSHQ010000057.1:0-5578 GCA_041752095.1 Bdellovibrionia bacterium | reverse complement strand
GGATAGAAACGAAAAGATAGTCATCAAAGTTCAATCCCTAGCTTACACGATCGGTAACTTTTGGGGTGCATTCAAAAACACTCATCAAATAAATTGAAAAATGCTCGCAATAAAAAAATGATTCTATAGAATTATTTTTCTCGAACTGAATCCAATAATCCATTCCATTAAATAGCGCTTCTGGGAACTACGAAAAAAGGAGATCGCACTTGTCCAACTCTTATCACGGACTAGAAGGCAATTGCCTACCATCACCTCGAGCGCCCGCGAAGCAGAGCGTGAAACTTCAACAGTCCGCACCCTGGACACTACCCACCATCGACGATTCACTTTGATGTTTCGAAATCCTATCAATGCCAAGTCTTATCGTTAGGATCCCGGTCATCGTCGTTATTATCGACCACAAGCTTTAGGTGCTTTTTCTTCGAGGTCGCAAGACCCAGCTTACTGAGCGCAGCCTTTGCCCCTTTTTTTGCGGTGCTCTGGCGGGAAGCGATCTGTAACCGCGACTGAACCCAGAGGTAACCTAAGCCCGCAATCATCCCGCCCACATGAGCCGCGCTTGAAAGTCCGCCGCGCCCCGAAAAAACCGTAGACATAAATTCCACACCAGCCAGCACCCAGATGAAGTGCTTTGCCTTCATTGGAAAGAGCATCATGAAAAGAAGTGTGCGCTCGCCGAATAAAATTCCGTACGCCATCAGGCATCCGTAAATCGCGCCCGATGCCCCGACCATAGGAGTGTCGAGCCCAGTCTCTTTCCAAATAATAAACTGCAAGAACAGATAAAGAACACCCGCTGCGGCTGCACAGAAAAAATAAAACATCAGGAAACGCTTACGGCCCCATTTAAACTCTAAATCGCTCGCTACAAACGCAAGCATCATGAGGTTTAAAATCAGATGCATCGGATCGGCATGAAGAAACGGATAAGTAAAAAGCTGCCAGATTTTTCCTTGAAGAATAAAACCCCTAGGAATCAGTGCAAATACGCCCAGTAAATGTCCACCCATGAACTGATCGACAGTCTGCTGCACCAGAAAAACAACAATGCAGGCGATCAGTAAAATTTTAACCGTGGGTGAAATGCGTAATTGCATAATTAAGCGGGCTCCATAATTTCAATCAGCATTCCGCCAGCACTGGCAGGATGAATAAAGTTAATACGCATCGAGTGCGCGCCATTCTTCGGTGAGGGATAAATCATTCTGTAGCCCGACTGAACGAGTTTCTCGCAAAGAGTATCAAGCTCTCCTTTCGTAACTGTAAAGGAAAGGTGATGAATTCCAGGTCCGCGCTTTTTGATAAACTGAGCAACCGTCCCCTCTGGGTCTGTCACTTCGAGAAGTTCGATCGAAGGAGCTGCCTTAGGGAGTGGTAAAAAATGAGTCGTCACGCCTTGCTCTGGTACAGGTTCAGTTCCAGTTATCGAAAGCCCGAGAACAGCGAAGAGTTTCTTCATCTCGGGAAGGTCTTTAACGGCTACGCCAATGTGATTGAGAGTGAGCGACATGTGAGAATTAACTTATCGCGAAAAAAGGATGAGGACCACTCCCCTCTGTGCTGTACCCTTAGCTCCCACCTCGGAGCATTCGGCAAAGAGAAGCGGTCCTCAGTCAAGTCGCCTAATGCCTCGAGTACCCACCATAAGTCCCTCTCGGCCTAGACAAAGTACCTATCGGAAATGGACGGGTAAGCTTTAGGGCTTAGGTCGAAAAAGAGTACGGGAACGACTAAAAATCCAATCCACCTCGGATGGCGTCAAAAAAGTGACATAGGTGACAACCATCAGTGCCGCAAAAAATGGAATAAATACAACTGCACCAATTCCAAGATGGAGAAGCACCCCTGCAAGAAGAACCCAAGGTCGCCATTTTTTAAACCAAACGAGAGCAGGAAAATAAATTTCGAATAGCAGCGTCATATAAGTGAAGAAACTGATAAAAAGTGGGAACGAAGACACCCAGTCAAGCTGCCATCGAGCGATCTGGGAATTCGCAAACACACTCCAAATCGCCTCACCCTTCCACCAGGAGGGCCCTTTCAGTTTCTCGAACCCTGAATATGCATAAATAATACAAACTTGAATCTGGGACATTCTGAGTGCGGCAGAAGTCAAATCGCTTGACCATCCCTGAAAATCCTTAGGTTTAGAATCCGTTTTTGCAAAAACCAAATAGAAAAGGAAGAACACAGAAATCATGTCGAATCCATAAACGATCGACATATTTCTATGCATAAATGAAACCTGTAATAAATATGCAATGAACGCAGATGTTCTCGGAAAAAAACCGATTGTCATCGTGAATAACGATAGGAGAAGGATTCCAGTATTCAGCCAGAGTGAAACGTTCCCAGGAAACCAGATAAGAAAACTCCACCGATAATTCATCGGTAATATCTCGAGCATCCTCTCAATATTCATGGAGCCATTCACTCCATAATAAAATTCAGCATCAATCGCACGAATGGCGTACGCCACCAAAAGAAGGCCACCCAAAGCGATTCTGAGCAGTTTCATTTGCCGATAAGCATCGGTTTCAAAAAAGAAACGACACCAGCTTGTGCAAATTTTTTTCGCGCCTTCGCTAAAAAAATCGGTGCGAATCACTTTTCACCTGCCTGGTTCGAATGTGTCACCGGATCACAAAAAACATTTCCAATCGATTTTCTTTCTCCGAAAGTCGTGTTCGAAAGATCTTCCTCTCCCGTTTGTACCTTAAAAATATTGGGAATCATCGCCTCTGATTTCCAAAGTCGAATGCCGCTAGCATCTAAGTTCGATCGACAAAGCCAGCTCGACCAAACATTTAAATGCCGCTGATCTGCGAAAAAATAAAATCGGGTCATGGCTACGCGACGAGTTTGGCGTTCATTAATGAAGTAGGGATATCCACCGTCCGGAAAAAAACCCGTCCGTAATATACTTCCGGTATCGTCCATAATTTCCCACTCGAGACGTACTGGCCCGGGGCCAGGATCGGGTGCAAAAAAACTCCAAGGTGAACCCAGTTCCATCCCATTAAAGATCGGTTCATAGATGGGTTGCATGAGTCGCCCGAAGGAGTTGTCCTTATTCGGCCCAACAACGACGACAGTCAGCAGAAAAAATAAAACGAGACTAAGGAATGCTCGGCGAAGTGCCATAACCTTAGTCTCGCTCTAGAAAATATTTAAGCAAACAGTTTCAAAACAATGATCCGTAATAATAATCAGTAAGGAGTCGCGATTCCTGCTCCTACTCCAACACCGATAACTGTTCCGATCGTGGTGCCTATTGCGCTTGGAGCTCCGCCGTAACCGTAACCATAGCCATATCCGTAGCCGCCCATTCCGTAGCCGTATCCGAAGCTGCCACCACCGATTCCGCCCCAGCTACCACCCTGGGAAACCTGCTGGAATCTCTGCTGTGCTTCCATGACTTGCTGTTGGGATATTTGCATATTCTGCTGCTGCTGAAACATACGTTGCTGATTAAGCTGCATGCTTGGGTCAAATCCAGCAAATCCACCTTGGAATCCACCTTGGAATCCACCTTGGAACCCGCCAGGGAATCCACCCATGCCGAATCCACCTTGGAACCCGCCAGGATATCCGCCGCTAAACGCGGCACCGATCATCATTCCAATCGATCCACCCATCGGAGGAGGAAATCCCATTCCAGGGAAACCGCCCATCATCATGCCGCCACCCGGAAACCCGAATCCACCTGCGCCGAATCCGTTACCGGCTGCAACTCCGCCAGTCCACATCGCGCTCATGCACGGATTAGACGGAAGCCCAAGCGTCGTTCCTTGCTGAATGTACGCATTGCAGTTCGCCTGATTTGCGCCGAGGTAACTATTATAGGCGCTCAGATTTGCGTTTGTACCTTTGTAGTACATCGCCATATCCATACCTTTCATAACCCCAGGCATTAAAACGGCTAGACCACCAACGATGTAATCACCGACCGAGTGCTTTTGGTACGAGTCCACTTGGTCTGCAATCACAGAACAGTCCGGGCAGTTCGTCGAAATCGATGCGATACGCGAATCGCATTTCGAAATTCTGGATTTCAGTTTCGCGTATTTTTCTTTTTCTTCCTTTAGCTGCTGCGGAACCTTAATCGATTCAAGCTCGCGCTTAATCGGTATACAGTTCTTAACTGCATCCATACATACGGAATTAAAGGAAACCCCAGCTTGATCAAGGTCCGTAAGACTTTGCATCGCGAAATTATAAATTTTTCGGCAGATCGCAGCTTCATTTAGATCGTTCCTAGGAACGCACGACCTTCGCGTTTCAAAGCATTTATCTGGAGCATTATCGGTGCTACAATCATTCTTAGTTGAGATTCTCTTCTGCTCGGTTTTACAGACGTATTCGTCTGATAGATCTTTAGTCGCTATCGACTCATCTTTCCAGTTCTTCGATAAAGCACCAATCTTTATCAGTTGATCCGTACCGCATTTAGTCTGTGCCGAGCAATTGCAAGCACCTGAATCTTTGGATTTCGCAATGTAATCTTCTATTGTTGGATCACTGGATCTTCGCTTATTTTTTTCTTCCAGCAATGCAATTTCATCTTGTGTAGAGTCTTGCTCACCCTTGAAGTTTTCCCGCTGATTTCTCAACTCACTCATCTGCTGCGCGAGCGTTTTTTTATTCCCAGGAGTAATGGGAAGCTCGCAGACGGTTTTATCCGAGTCGTCAACATCATCCCTTTTTGCAAAGGCGCTACGGGAGAATCCCGAAAATAAAATCGAGACGGCAAGGGCGCTAAATAATGCGCCAGAAAACAGAGTTGTACGCTTCATCCATGAAAACGACATAATTTCCTCACGAGGTTTCGTCGGTAACTCCGACGCAGGTCCAGTCTTTATGATTTCAGATTCTTTATAAAAAGGAAAACCCCAGCATTAAAATTCTGCTCTTTAAATATAGGGAATCGAACTTTATCGCCAAATCATTGACGAAAATGAAAAACTCCCTCCGAAATTTCTATCGAGAGGGAGCTTTTACTAAACTTTACTCGTTCAAGGCGGAGGTTCAGGTCTTTTTGCCTTTTTTCTTAGCCTTAATTCGAGCCTTCAGCTTCGCTTGGCTCTTTCGTTGTTTCATTTTACGCGTTTTATTTTTACGTCCACGACCCATTTTGAAATTCTCCTATTCACTCAGGTTTCGGTCCCAAACTACTTAAATTCGACTCTCTTCACAAGTCCTTTGAGCCGAACCCCCATTTACGCTTAGAATAGAAAAATATGAAATGTCCCCAATGCAAATCGCCTCTTCAGGAAAAAACGTACGAAGGTGTGAAAATCGACTGTTGCGGAAATTGTGCGGGCACCTGGCTCGACCAGGGGGAGCTCGTTCAGATCCTCGAAATCCGTGAAAAAAGCCTCTCTGATGGCCTTAATGTGGCCGTAAAGAATAACCCGAATCAGGCAGGAATTCCTGCTTCTGAAATCGAAAGCGTCGAACTTTGCCCTAAATGCTCGACCGCTCTTCTCGCAGTTAACTATAACTATTCGTCTGGGGTGATTATTGATCGATGCCCGAATGGCGATGGAGTCTGGTTAAACGGTACCGAGCTTGA
>JBGSHQ010000056.1:0-5742 GCA_041752095.1 Bdellovibrionia bacterium | reverse complement strand
CACTGATCTCTGTTCGGCTAATGAATGAACGGCGCCAACGCAGCGCTTCGCCATCGGTGGGGTTATGTGTTCTGGCGGGCTTTAATACGAAGAGTTTTGATGTGACGGATGAGTTATAAATATTGGATCAATGAACAGGAGAAATTATGAAGAATTGGTTACTAGTTGTATTCGTCTCCTTTGGCGCTTCACCGAGTTTCGCCACCGCAGGAGATGACTATCTAGAAGACGCCCTGAATCTGACCTTGGGCGCCCATCGCGAAATTGTCGCAACGATTGGAAACCGTTCGGACTGCCTGGGAACGAAGATCGATTTCATCGCTTTTTACGACACTAAGCCAACTGCCGATCTTATCAAAAAGATGTTGGAATCTTCAGAGCTCAGCGTAGCCAAGGTCTCGAAAATCACTTCTCATGGAACCGAAATCGAGAAATCTCAACTATCAGCAAATAGAATGCTTGGATTGACGATTGAAGGTGATCCTTACGCGAATAATCTACAGATGAAATTAAAGATGTCGAGTATTGCTCGGCAGATCGCCGCACTTATTAACCAGAAAAAGGATCTTGTTCTTTTCGATGTGAGTGGTCGATATGGTGAAGAATCACCCGACCATCCAATCGAATGGGTTTTCGGTCGTTGGAAGTCAGATGAGGGTTGGAATCTATTCAATGTTCGCGTTCGAATCCAATCTGAGGGAGAGTGTCGTTCACACCCTTAACCCTAAGCATTCACGCTGTTATTGTGATTTAAAGTAAAGATTTCCGATTCGTTCTACATAACCCATCTCGAATCTAAAATCGCGAACATATATAACCACCGTGTCTTCTAACCTCTTCAGACATTTGATTTCAACCCAAACGTCCGCTTTAATAGAAGGATGGATACAACTTCTCTCACCGCACTCCTCGAGCGTCTCGATCGGATTGAATCTCGCCTACGCACTTTAGAAGGGGGGACCGTACCGAGTCCAACCTTGAGTGCGCCCAATCCCACAACTCCACCGCGCACTTCTACACCGCCACCCACTCACACTCCACGCGCCCCGAGCATTTCGGCAGGCACAATGCTCGGAGCAGTCGGTGCCATCTGTTTTTTTCTGGGTTCGGCTTTCATCGTGAAGCTCGCAGTCGATTCGGGATGGTTAACGCCGTTTCGCCAGTGGGGATTACTCTTTCTCATCGCCGCTTCGCTCGTCGCAGCTGGAACTTTCTTGAAGAAAAAAGATAATGACTACGCTGGATACGCTTCGGGCATGGGTCTCGTCATCCTTTTCATGGCCGCCTATAGTGGTCCACTTTTTTTCCATGTCATCGAGGCTTGGGTAGGGGTAGTTCTTTCCGCTTTAGTTTCCATCACCGGAATTTGGCTGTTTAAGTCTTATAAAAGTACCTTTTTCGCATTGGCGCTCACACTCGGCACCTATTTTACACCCATTCTTTTGAAAGAAACTGGCGATTTGATGCTCGTGTCAGCCTACTTCCTTATTTGGACAGCGGTATTCGCTTGGATTGCTGGAGAGCTTGAGAGTCGTTTGATTTCTCTGACCGCCGCTTATTTTGGCATTGGGATATACTCGGCCATTTGCTTGAACTGCAGTGAAGACCAGCTCTTGACGGTTGTACTCGTCCAAGCAATCCAGTTTTTTCTTCTTGCAGCAGGAGTCGCGCGGCACTCTATCGCGAGAAGGACACCACTCCGAGAGAGTGAGGCTTGGGCTTTTTTCCCTGTATCGATTTTTTTCTACGCGACTGAATACTATTTTCTCAATCGACTCCTAGGCCCCCAAGCGCCATGGGTTTCACTGAGCTTCGCTGCTATTATGATTGCTCTCTACTTATCTGCTCGCAGTCGCCTAAACCGCACGCTCGACAGTGGGCATTTAGTCGGTGGTTTCGCCGCGTGTGTATTTTTTCATGCGGGTTATCTCGAAATTATTCCTCATTCTTTTAAACCGTACCTTCTCCCTCTTTTCTTACTCGTATGGATATTTACTCCCACTGGCAGGGCTTTAAAAATTCGATCGTTTCCGCTCGCTGTCATTTCACTCATCGGGATAATCGAATACGGTCGAATCAGTTTATCACTTCTGGAGAATTCGGAACTTTTTCCAGCTGCTTTAATGAGTGCAGGACTTTTATTCACCGCTTATTTTCGAATAGTCCGTCCGAACAAATATGAAGCCGCACTCCCACTCTTAGTTTGCATTCACGTTGTCGCAATTCTTGCTTTTTATAGACTCGCGTATGATACCGGTTCACTTGCAGTCACGGGTCTCTGGGCGATTTATTCTGCATCAGTTCTCGCAATTTCATTCATGCTGCGAGACTGGGCCCTTGCGCGATCGTCTCTGATCGTTCTTCTTTTCGTCGCTGGAAAAGCTCTGCTCTACGACGCTTCCAAGGCTCCTAGCGGAGTTCGTATCGTAACATTACTCCTCACGGGCGGATTGCTTTACGGCGCAGGATATTTATTTCGAAGAATCGCTGAGTGGGAGAAAAGGTAGCGGGCGATAATACAGGTTCCATTAAATCGCGAAGAGCCGAGCGTCGTCCCTTACGCTCGGCTCTTCTATTTCACGCGATCAAGTCTGACAGATCTCGGCCCCAACGTCCCTTTTGTGACAGAGGTGTTTGACGATCAGCGTGGGTTCACCCTTCCCTGAGTGAGTATGAGTTTTTCACATCCGTGTGGGTCTACCCGTCATCCATAACTGACAGACCAGAGTGTTCTGAGTAGGTGGCTATTAAGCAAAACGGATCGTTTTGCCGAGGCTCTTATGTTTATGTCCATCGATATGGAGCTTTTCACTTCGCTCCTCCGATTCCTTACATGCAACACAGAGAGTGGTGGTCGGGCGGGCTTCGAGACGTTTCATCTCGATGTCTTCTTCGCACTTATCGCAAAGACCAAAGACACCAGATTGGATGCGCTCAAGTGCTTCTTCAATTTTCTTCAGGTAGAGCGATTCGCGGTTTCGAAGGCGCATCCGCATTTGGTTTTCAATCTCGAAAGAGGTGAAGTCGACTTCGTCCATCATGTCTTCGGAGTGGACTGAAAATTGTTCGCTTGGGGTTTGGGCACTAAAAAGAAGCTTCTTTTTTTCCGCTTCGAAAAGGTTCTTAAACTTAGACTGGAATTCGGGTGAACGAATCATGGCTGCTCCTATACGGTTTATGATTTATGGCAAACGACTCAGTACGGTTTACGATTTAGAGGGTTTCCCTCTAAGGATGGAACCAGTACTGGGCTGCGGGACCAATCACAGACCCGAACAGTGCAGTGGCAAAGAGAACTACGGGATAGATGGAGACTGCGTATAAAAAGTCAGCGTAGATCGCGGCAGCCGAAGCTTGGGCTCCAGCAGTTTGATTCATCGCTATAACGGACTCGATCTTTAACTTCTTCATATCGATTCCCTTTCTGAGGGGGTTTCCCTCACAGTCTCCACACCCTATTAATGCGAAGGTTATGCCATCGCTTAGGCGAAGCTAAAACCCTAGGAGTTCCGCATTTCCAGATCGGAGCACTTCGATCGGCCTCTATTAAAACCCCATAAAATTGCGCTAATAATCACCTCCCGGGTCGCCGTGCACCTGGTAAAATGGACGGGGAATGTCACTTTCGACACATCTGGTGGCATTTTGGGATGAAACCAGGGCAGAATATTTTAAGAGGAAACATTCATGGCATACGCATCACATTCAGGTCGTTTAACGGATAAAGTCGCAATCATCACTGGATCGGGAAGAGGCCTCGGTGCTGCCACCGCCATAAGAATGGCGGGAGAAGGCGCTCATATCGTCGTGAATGATATTTCTGCGGAAAACGCTAAGGAAACCGCGGCTAAAATCGAATCCCTCGGTCAGAAGGTTCTCATCAGCACCCACGACGTTTCTAAAACAGCAGAAGCAAATGCGCTGGTCGATGAAGTGAAAAAAACGTTCGGAAAAATCGATATCCTCGTGAATAACGCCGGAATCACTCGCGATTCTATGCTCCACAAACTCACCGAAGAAAAGTTCGACGAAGTCATCCGAGTGAACTTAAAGGGTCCGTTTAATATGGGCCAAGCCTGCGCGAAGGTGATGATGGAAAAAAACTACGGAAAGATCGTAAATCTCGCTTCGATCGCATGGCTCGGTAATATCGGCCAAACCAACTACGCAGCCTCGAAGGCCGGGTTAGTCGGGATGACTCGTACTTGGGCGCTAGAACTCTCTCGTTACCAAATTAACGTAAACGCCGTAGCCCCTGGACTCATCGATACTCAGATGACTCAAGCCATACCCGCTGAAGTGAAGGATAAATTCATTAATAAAATCCCGATGCGAAGAATCGGTAAACCCGATGATATCGCAGCCATGATCTGTTTTCTCTCAAGCGACGAAGCGAACTACGTCACCGGCCAGTGCATCCAGGTTGATGGTGGGCTTACGACGGGTGGGGCTGGGACTTAATCACTCTTACTGGATGCAGCTCCTGAATTGAAGTAACTTTTCCGCGGGGGGCTTGAGGGAAGTAAAATATTCAAACCCACCATGCCGCCATATTTTAAATATTGCGAATCATTCGAAAATCCGCCGTCTTTCGCTTGAAAATTTGCGTTTGATACATTTGCTGAAATCTCGAGCCCAAAATATCTAGAAATGTTAATCGCGTAACCCACACTTCCGCCGATGCCCGTAGAAGAATCGGAAATTGATAAATTCGTAGTTCCACGTGCGTTATCTTCAAACGAAATCCACGCATAGGATGGAGCAATAAAAAATTTTCCAAAATAAAATTTTATGGAAGCAGTCATCACTGATTCTTTAATATCTTCGGTCTGTGTTAAAGAATTAGCGGTATTTCCATAGCTCCCAATTTCATAAGTAAAAGACGGCGCCCACGAAAAGTCAGAGTCGCCTATTTTATAAAAAAGTGAACCCCCATAAGATTGGCCTGTATAGGATGAGGCTTGACCCTGTGTAAAAATTTTAGGGGCTTGAAATCCGTATCGAGGCTGAATGTAAAATAGATTAACCGAATCTTCAGACCCATAAGTAGCTATCGAAAATAAACTAATAATAATGAGGGGAAATATTAAATATCGACTCATGGGACTACCAATACATCCATCGGCTGCCTCATAACAGAAGCAGCGTCGATTAATGCACGACTTCCCACACGAGCTCCCGTCGTTCCTAGATTTTGTATTTTTTCACAGGTGTTAAAACTCGCGTTGCAAGCGATCACTCCTCCATCCGAAGCGAGTGCGAGTGAGGTAATTCCCTGGAGAGTCGTAGTATCTCTATAAAACCGACCAATATAAGCGAAACTCGAAGAATAAAGTTCAATACTGTGGAGTGCGGCTGCCTGAACTGAGATGAGAAACCTGCCATCTGCAAGTTCGAGAATATCACTCGGATCACAGTTGGTCGTGCAAGATAAGCCCGCTAGCGAAACTGTGGTCGAAAGGACTCCTGCGTTCGTATACACGCGTGGACTATCGGGAGTTCCACCTGTCGTTAAGACGACGAATCGGTTTCCTGAAATTTTTCGTACTTTCATGATGTTTGCGGTGATCGTCAGTGGAAAATTCGTAACGATACGGTTTCCTGCGCTATCGTATTTCTCGATACTCGTCGGTGACTCAGAAACGACCGTCCCACCGTCACTTAAGACAGTAACCGTGCGAAGAGTCGTTCCCGTTAGGTTCGTTCCATCAATTAAATGGTTCGTTACAACACTCGGTGTAT
>JBGSHQ010000055.1:0-10832 GCA_041752095.1 Bdellovibrionia bacterium | reverse complement strand
CAAAGGAGAGGTAAACATCACCCGTCTTTTCGTCGACGTCTGCAGAGACTCCAGCCCTCTTAAAGTTATCCTTAATATTCTGTACGAGTTTCTTTTTAGCTTCTGCCACTTCCTTCGCTCGTTTCAGATTTTCAGAGAGATCTTGGTTTTCCTTCGATAATTTATCGACTGAAGCTAAGAAACGACCTTCTTTTTCACGAGCTGAAGCCAATTGTTTCTCAGCTTCTCCGATTTTATTTCCTAAACCTGCGAGAGCTCCTCTGAGAGCACCTGCTTCGCCTTCTGCCTTACGACGAAACTCAGCTTCTCGGGCTGCCTTAGCAGCACCGCCAAGCTTTTCGGCTGCCAACGCTTTATCAAACGCAGCCTTCTCTGCTGCCATCTGGGCTTCACCTTCAGACTTAAGATCGTTTAATTGCTTTTGATATCCAGCTTTGGATGCCTCTAGCTGACCGAGTAATGCTTGTTTTTCGGCAGCGGTCTTACCCTGCATGTCCGCAAGTTTTCCCTGAAGGGCTTGGCGTTCTGCTTCAGACTGTGCTTGAACCGCACTGATTTTACCCATGAGCGACTGTCTTTCCGCTGCACTTTTCTGAGTAACATCCTGAAGTTTATTCTGAGTTGTATTCAGAGCATTCTGAGTCAGAGATAGACTCGACTTCGCCATCTGTAGATCTCGCTCCACTGAAGCGTTCTTTCCTTCTAATACATTAATCTGTTGCTGACTCTGAGCTTGCAGAGATGCAATTTTCTTATTCATTGCTTCCTTCGTCATTTTCGAAGCACGCTGCTCAGCTCGAACTCGTTTAATTTGATTCTCCAAGTTATCTTGAATGCTTTCGATCTTCTCGTTATTTGCTTGAATGATCTGTTCTTTCTTTTCGATGTCAGTGTTTAGACCTCGGATCTCGCCATCCTTTTCGGTGATGTCGAAATCTTTCTTCGCGATTAAGAAGTCACGCTGCTTAATTTGTCGTTTAGAAAGCATGTTTACGTTTACGATATTTCGAATCATCTGCTGATATTTATTCAGAGCCGCTTCCTTCTGTGCAAGCTCACGAGATTTTTCGATGAGATCCTTCTTCTCTTCATTCGACTCTTCTTGAAGAAGTGAAAGCTTATCCATCAGCATTTTATACTGGGTCTGTTCGTCTTCAGAAGACTGCTCGACGGTTTCATCACGAAGAGCATTATAAATTCGAATTTGGTTTTTCAGATCCTGCGCTTCTTTCGCAAGCACTTGGTACTGAACTTCTTTCTGAATACTAAACGTTCCATTTCTTACGCTGGAAACAACGTAAAGAAGGAGGAAGATTGCAGAAAGAACGCTGAATAAATCGGAGTACGCTGTCCAAAACGTTTCTCCGTTATCTCTCTTATGTTTGATCTTATCGTAATCAAATGCCATCTCAGGCCTCCCTATCCACCTTCACTTTTCGGTTAGCTCTTAGGATTCCTGAGGTTTTTATCGAAAGACCTTTAAAGAAATAGCGTCAATAGTTCTACACTTAAGCTTAAAGTCATATTTTCCTCTTATTTCGTCATAAGTCTGACTGTTTTCGGCTCGGTAATCTATGCCCGCTTACTTATAAATCGGGTGGCTCTATTCTATAGTCTATGAAGCTCAGCACTATCTTGACGGTTCTGATATTTTTTAACTCCCCTCTCGCTTTAGCAAATTCACTTCCTATTTTAAAAAACGAAAGAGCTCTCATCGCTGTGGTGAATCTTTCGATTTTAGCAAAAAAGAATCGTGCGCTTTACCGCATCGAGGAAAAAAAGGCAGCAAAGCTGATCCAACGCAAACTGAGTCCCTATTACGGAAATTTAATCATTTTCTCTAATCACCAAGCGACTCGAGAAAATTTTCTAAGTGCACTTCGCGAAGCCGAACTCGACCCGAAGATTAAAGTAATCGATTCCATCATTTATTTACATGGGATCCCAAATAAGATTGGATTTACCGACACTCATTTTTATCCCATCGATAAAATTCGGGATGAAATCCTTTCGCTTATACCGGAAACAGGTCATGGGCCTACTAAACTAAGAGCTCTCTATTCAGACGCTTGTTATGGTGAAAGCCATATCTCCGACTTATTAAAGTCGGGATATAAGGTCGTTTCAGGTTCTGTTGGAACGGACAGTAATTGGGCGGCTGATCTCCGAAAGTTCATGCGTGTATGGACTCAAGGTGAGACTTTTTCACATGGAATTCTTAAGGCAAACTCTGTCATCACTACCCCCATAACAGATTGGGTGATTAATGGAGATAGCACTAAAAAATTGGACGGGATTTTAGATCTCACGATCAATTCTACGATTGATTAAGATCACATGAAGATCCAAGTCCCCTTTCACGAGCTCGAATTTTCCTTCGTAAGGAGCTCAGGCCCCGGGGGACAAAATGTGAATAAGGTGAACAGTAAAGCCGTACTTCGGTGGCGTATTATCGATTCCACCGCACTTCCCATTCTTTCGCGTGGGCGAATTTTAAGTAAATTAGGACCGCGATTAACTACCGAAGGTGATCTTCTGATTACGAGTGATATTCACCGCGATCAGAAAATGAATAAGGACGAGTGTATTAAAAAGCTCGTCGAATTATTAGAGTGGGCCTCTCACCTCCCTAAAGCCCGTAAAGCTACAAAACCCACTCGTGGGGCAAAGCGCCGTACACTCGAAGGGAAGGGTCGCGAGGGTAAAAAAAAGAAACTTCGCAGCAAAGTCCGTCATCGTGACGAGCTTTAGGCTAAGTTTCACTCGACAAACCCTCTACTATCGGGTCGAATGCCCAACATGATCCAAAAAAATCGCGAGACCCTAGAAGCCATTTATTCTTCCTTTAAAAAGAACGATTTCGAGACTCTGCTCTCACATTGCGATCCGAAAATAACTTTCCAAATTCCGGGTAAAAGTAAGTTAGCTGGAAAATATGATCGCACTAACTTCGTCTCTGGCCTGATGGGAAAACTTAAAGAGTTTTCCGGTGGAAAATATTCCATCGAAATTCATGACATTCTAGTGAGTGATCGCCACGCCGTCGCTCTCGGAACCGTTAAGTTCACTCACGGCACGGAACCCGCAGAATACAGAACAGCGCAAATCTGGCGCATCGAAAATGGTAAGCCAGTAGCTTGGTACGAATACCCGCGCGACCTTTATCAGTTCGACGCGATCTGGTCGTAAGTTCTTTCAGTGGAAAATCTCATCCAACTCCAAAAGGGCGCCAAAGCTTTTGGTTCCAGGCATCTTTTCGAAGATGCATCGTTCGCCATTAATGAAGGTGAACATGTCGGAGTGATCGGTCCAAATGGAGCGGGGAAAACAACTCTCTTTAAAATTCTAAATGAAGAGGAAACTCTCGATTCTGGAAAGCTCGTGAAATCGAGAAATCTAAAACTCGGTTACCTCGCTCAGCACGACACCTGGGAAAAAGGAGAGACGGTCGAAGCATTTATCGAGCGTGGCGCGACTCTTCCCATCTGGGAGTTAAAGTCGCTCGGTCGCGGATTAGGTCTAGATGACACGCACTACGCTTCTGAGATCGCATCACTCAGCGGGGGTTACCGGATGCGCGCGAAGCTCCTTCGCTTGATTGGGACTGAACCCAACCTCATGATGCTCGATGAACCGACGAATTATCTGGATCTCGAGACGCTACTCGTACTTGAGAAATTCCTTCAGGGCTATATGGGAGCTTTTCTCGTCATCTCCCACGACCGTGAATTTCTTAAGCGAACGACGGATCATATTCTCGAGGTCGAGGCCGGTGATGTCATTAAGTATAATGGAAACATCGATGACTATTTCGAGCAAAAGGCAATGCTCCGAACCCAGCTCGAAGCACGAGCAATGTCGATTGAAGAGAAGAAAAAACAAGTACTCGATTTCGTGGCTCGATTTGGAGCTAAGGCGACGAAGGCTAGCCAAGCCCAGTCCCGACTTAAATCACTCGACCGAATGGAAACGATCGAAGTGAAACCGATCGCAGTGTCTGCGAAAATCCGCATTCCTCCTCCTGCCCGTATCGGTAAAACGATTCTAACGATCGAGGGAGCAGATCTCGGCTACGAATCGAAGACGATTCTCTCGAATGTTTCTGTTCGTATTAATGGGGGCGATCACCTTGCGGTCGTCGGACTAAACGGCGCGGGTAAGAGCACACTCTTAAAAGCGCTCGCAGGTCGGCTCGCGCCTAAAAAAGGGAAACTCGAATATGGGTTTGAGGCGACTCTTTCGTTTTTTAACCAGTTCGTGGCTGAAGAGCTTATTCCGAGTGACACCGTATTCGCCGCCCTCCAGAGAAAAGCCCACCGCGATGTCAGACCTCAGGAAATTTTGGATCTTGCAGGCTCGCTCTTATTTTCGGGCGATGATGTAAAAAAAGAAGTTCGAGTACTTTCAGGCGGTGAACGCTCACGGGTTGCCCTCGGGCAGGTTCTTCTCCAGAAGGCTTCGTGCCTTGTACTCGATGAACCGACAAACCATCTCGACTTCCAGACGGTCGAAGCCCTCACCCAGTCTCTCGCCACATTTCCTGGATCGCTCGTTATCGTGAGCCACGACCGAGGATTCGTTCGAAGGATCGGAACACGGATTCTTGAAATCGCGCATGGTAAAGCGAACCTCTATCCAGGGACCTACGATGAATACGTATGGAGTATGGAAAAGGGTGCTTTTTATTCTCTACAGAAAGAAAAGGGAAACGCTGCCAGTGGTAGCTCTACAGCTAAATCTACACCGTCTATTTCTGGAGAAACAAATTCATACCGAGACCGTCGAAAGACTCTCGATAAACGGCTTAAGCAACTCGACTCTTTCATGACGAGCCTCGATCGAAAGGTTCAAACCGGAAATACGAAAATCGCAGAGCTGAATGAAAAACTAACCGCGGGTGTAGGCGACTCGAAACTTCTGATCCGTGAAATGGGAGAAGCCCAAATTAACCTCGATATTGCTGAAGAGGAATGGATTAAGTTTGCTGAAGAACGTGAAAAACTAACAGCAGAACTCAATGAACTCTTGAAAGAGAATCACTAGACGATGAAACCTGAAATAAAGTTTTACGAAAACGGACTCAAGTTCGAATGCCAAGGTTCTGGTAAGTGCTGCACTTCGCGCGGCTCTTACGGATATGTTTATCTCACACTCGCGGACCGAAAAAGATTCGCCGCCCACTTTAAATTAACGACCGCTGCATTCACTCGTAAATACTGCGATAAACACGATGGTCATATTCACCTGAAGGCTCCAGGTGCTGACTGCGCGTTTCTCGAAGGAAAACGATGCGGGGTCTACGCCGCCCGTCCTTCCCAGTGCCGAACCTGGCCTTTCTGGCCTGAAAACCTAACCGCTAAAGCTTGGACGAAGGAAGTTGCTACGTTCTGTCCTGGAGTGGGTAAAGGAAAACTCCACACGAAAGCTGAGATCGAAAAGATCATGGCTGAGAAGGGCTAAAGCCCGGAGAGCTAAGTCCTACCGAATTTTTATAAAATTCGAGCGATCACGCCGAATCCGTGGAAGCGTGACTCCATTCGGGCGACGCTTCCCCACCGCAATAATCATCGGAACAGATGCATCGCCTGGGAGAGAGAGAATTTTATGAACTCTCCGCGAATCGAATCCTTCCATCGCGCAGGTATCGAAGCCATGAGCAGAGACCGCGAGCATGAAGTTCTCGCACGCTAGCGAAGTCGATTTCACGGCCCAGACTTTCATGTCCGCTAAACTCAGTGGTTCACGCGAAATCGGGGCGCGTAGACCAATAATAAATGCGGCGATTCGTTTAAAAAATCCTAAAACTCCGAAGGGGCCCTGAGCATAAATTTTCGGGACGAGCTTTTCGTAATAGGTTTTCGCGGCTTTTGGAATTCGTGTTCCGCTTTTTTCGTGAGCATAAAGCTGACGAATCATATCCGTGGCACTCTCGCGCCAAGTGTTTGTGTGAGCGATACAGACGACGAGCTCTGCAGCAGTCGCTGCTGCGGCTTGGGAGAAACAGGCTTTAACAAGTTCTGCTTTTAACTCAGGGGTTTTCACCCACTGAAACTCCCACGGCTGGAGATTCGAGGAGTTCGGGGCAGCGAGCGCCATATCGAGGCTATGCTGGATTACTGCTTCAGGAACAGGATCTGCTTCGAATAAGCGAACGGACCGACGGCTCTCTACGATTTTTTCAAACGTGAGTGCAGTCTCGGAAAAATTAGAGGGATTCGACATACTCGATCAGTTTCTGAGCTTCGGCGGGGTTATGTTTCGCGCGAAGTACGATCTCGACCGCGTGCTTCTGTTTTAATCTTCCGTCTTGCATCTTCTGGCAGATCGCGGGCTCGATCGGATCGAGGATGGTGTAAACCGTTTCAAATTCTGGCCAAAGATTTTCGATTTCATTACTTCCACCAGCGCAGAGTGGGATCAGGTGATCGATTTTATAGCGTGCACGATTTTTTAAATTAATTTGGAATCCGATATCCATATAGCCCTTAAAAACTTCAAGCTTCTTAGGAACGTTCACATTCCGTTCGCAGTAAGGAATTTTTTCAGGATACCGGAGGGCATCGGGATCTTTACAGAGAGATCCGGGAGTGAGTTTCGAGTCCGGAGTGGGTGGATAATCTTCTAATGCAAAAGCAGAAGATCCAGTTAGGGCAACGAGCAGGAACAAAAGAAAGGCGGGGGCAGTCTTCTTCATTCTAAATCTCCGTGTGCCCGAGCTATACCGAGGCTATTTAGAAAATACAAACGGGGTGCGATATTTTCTGTGTTCCTAACGGAATCTAAATAGATGCGGTGCATTATTTTGAGCGGGGTAAGAGCATGGATTGCGATCAATCGCTGGGTTGGAAACTTTGGATTGATGACCACCTTTAAAAGCGGGGACATCGACTATTTCGGGCGCCCGAAGTAAGGTAAGCTTTTTCCATGCAGTCCATCGGCTTGCCTTCGACACGACGAGAATTCATTCTTTTATCTCTCGCAATGGGTTGTGCTTCTCTTTGGTCTCCGCTCTCCCTTGCCGAGAATCTAAAAAAACTAGAGCTGCACAATGGTGAATATAAGGGACCTCTACTCGCTAAGATTGAGGCGCTAATTGGAAGGCTCGACCGTAAAGAAATTTCCGCGGAACATTTTATTCACGAACTATCAAAGCGCTATGATGAGTTTGATTTGAATGCAGAATTTAGAATCTGGCTGAATGAAACTGTCGGCGTCAGTGGAGTTAAAGATGTTTTCAAGAAAATCGACGAAAGGCATAACCGTTTCATAAGCTTGTTTTTCATCGAGCCCAACTCCTCCCATCCCCCTCACGCACACCATGATTTACTGTCCGCTCAGTGTGTCCTGAAAGGGACCGCGAGTTTACGACAATATGATCGAATTTCACGGGTTGACGCCCAGCATCTGATCCTCAAACTGACGAATGATACCAAGCTTAGTTCAGGTGGGAAAATACTCATGACCGAAACAAAGGACAATGCCCACTGGTTTGGGGCCGAACAAGAACCGGTCATAGTATTTAACTTCAACCTTTCCGGTACTTCGGAAAGGACCTTTGATCCTCCCGGAAGTCGTCATCGAGCTCGTTATTATTTAGATCCAACGATTCCTAAAAAAGACGATAAAATTATCGCTCGAGAGATTACGAAGGAAGAGGCGCATGAACGTTTCGAGAAACGACCGCTTTCGTTTTTCAAAGCCTAGATTCGGAGTCAAAACGCACTTCCGGCGCCGGTAGTACGAGCGCGTTAGACCCTGATCTCCCGCTCAACCCTCACTCGAAATAGCGAAGCATTAAAATTCGTAATTGCGCCAGATCTATCCCCAACTCAAATACTTCCCCATCTTCTCAGTCCCATAAGTCTTCACCGCAAAGAGAAGATTATGCACTCTGCAAGTATGTCGAATATTTTCGACTGAGTTTAAACCACCCCGAGCGAAGGCATGAACATGATCGAACTCAAGCCCATGAGTGTGCTCACATCGCCGACCGGTTCTTTCTTCGCGGTATTCGCACTGATCACCCGATCGCAACCGAATCTGATTCCGAACTGATACAGGAATATAGCGCGAACGTGTTTTCACTTCGGGCGCCCGCGAAGCGGCGCGTGATGGAGAGGCATCCCTTTTCACTTCCCGTCGTTTCACATACTCCGTCATTGCCCGAGAAAAAAGAGCTGCAAGTGGCTCACCTGGATTTCCACCCAGCTCTCGCATCCGAGTAACAAGTGCCATAAATTCTTCGTCGACCGTAACCGATAGCTTAGTCTCCGTGGGCGAAACAGCGCGAACCCGTTCTGGCGCCGAAGCATGCAGACTCGCATTCGAGAGAAGAATCCGCTCAACCGCCCGAGTAGGCTTCCCTTCGCACTGGCTAAGCAGTTCGAGCGTCCTCTCAGGTGAGGGGTTTTCACGGCGAACGTGGCTTGCAAGTTTTGCAGTCGAAGTAAGAGTGAGTGCTCCTTTTTCAAGCGCCACCTTCACTTCTGGGACCTCCCTCAGCAGTCTTACCGCAGAGACGCGTTCGGAACTCTGAGCTTCGGAATAGCCAAGCCCCTTATGGACATACTCGAAGAGACTCCCATATGCCCACTCAGCATAGAGGCGACGGCGATCAATTTCCGAAAGGCATTCCAGCAAAATCAATGTCGCGGTTTTTTCATTTTTAGCTGCCTCGAGAGTGGCTGCCTTCAGTGCAGTGGCATCGAGCACAGATAATTTTTCCATCATAAAAACTCCTTCTTTCGCATCACACTCTACACCCGTTTTCTCGGTGGAGAATTTTCGTACGAGGATGGGTGGAGTTAAAAAAAGCGACTCTATTTAGATTAAAAAATCAGAATGGAAATATTCATGCAACCCTGAGCAATCTTGCCTCTCTCGCGTGAAACTAAATCACTGCTTCACGAAACCTGAAAAAAACTCGCAAGAAAAAAATGCGCTATTATTTAAAGTTCTCTCATATAATGACAGGTATATCCGCGCGGGTGCTTAACGAGGTAATCCTGGTGATCCTCACCCGCTTTTGCATAGGACGAGAGCTCAACAATTTCGGTGGTCGCAGGTTTTTTCCACTTTTTCGAAGCGACATCTTTAGCAGTAATCGCCGATTTTTTTTGGGCCTCGTTCGAATAGAAAATCGAGGATCTGTACTGGGCACCCCGGTCGTTCCCCTGTTGATTCATTTTCGTTGGATCATGGATCTTATAAAAAACTTCAAGAAGATAATCATAGGTTACCCGGGACGGATCAAACGTAATCCGAACTGCTTCAGCCTTTTCCTTTTCTCCGGTTTTTCCGACCGCGTACCCCACTTCAGACTCGACCACTCCTGGAATTTTTCTGATCAGGTGTTGGACTCCCCAGAAGCACCCACCTGCAAATACGGCGATTTCATTTTTCACCGGAGCGACACCTTTCGTTTTATTAAAGAGGGATTCGTATTTACCATACCCTTCTTTCGAAAGATTTTTAACCGGCACAAATTTGAGCGATGCGGAATTCATACAAAACCGTTTTCCAGTCGGTTTCGGTCCATCATCGAAAACATGTCCGAGATGTGAGGCAGCTCCGCGGGAACGAACTTCGGTTCGAGTAGAACCGAGAGTGTCATCGGTCATGTATACTACCGCTTTTTCGTCGATCGGTTTTGTGAAGCTTGGCCATCCCGTGCCGGATTCAAATTTATCTTTCGAAGAAAAAAGGGGCGCACCTGAAACGACATCGACGTAAATTCCGTCTTCATGGTTATTAAAATATTCATTCTTAAAAGGGGGCTCCGTCTCGGCTAACTGGGTTACTCGGTACTGAAGCGGAGTGAGTCGTTTTTTAAGCTCGGGGCTTAAGCCTCCTTCATTTTCGCCCAGGACTGAGCCCACAAGTCCTAAGAGACACAGAGTTATTGCTAGAGGCTTAAAAGTGAAGTGCTTCATAGATAGTATTTCGTATGGATCTAAAAAAGGTTACATTTTACGAAAGTTTCGTTAAATCGCTTTTGGGTGTAAATTTATTTTCATGAAATCAATTACTGTTTTACCAATAGGAATCGTTCGATCTACGCGAAAACAACCCGACGATGACAATTGGGATATCGAAACGGTATCTATTGAACTCGATCAAACACAGTTCTCATCAGAAACTTTAGCAGGTTTATCAGATTTTTCACATGTCGAGATTCTATTTCACATGAACCAAGTCGATCCGGCCAAAATCGAAAAATTTGCCCGCCACCCACGCAATAATTCATCCTGGCCTAAAGTTGGCATTTTTGCCCAGCGGGGTAAAAATCGACCCAACCAAATTGGAACAACAATTTGCAAAATTTTAAGTGTGAACGGAACAACCCTTTTTGTCGAAGGTCTTGATGCGATCGATGGTACCCCTGTACTCGACATCAAGCCATGGGTGATTGAATTCGCTCCACGAGGAACGGTATTCCAACCCAATTGGATTGCTGAATTGATGAATAAATATTGGTGAACACGGTAACCTAAAATGAATACCCCGAATTATTCCTCCATCTCCGCCGATTTTTCTGCCCTCCTGGGCACTGAAACTGAACGAAGACGAATCCCTTGGGAAACCAAGCTGAGCTCGCTCATCGCGATCTTAAAAAGTTCTAATACCCGGATTAGTTGGGTCGGAGCGTATCTCGAACGCCCGATAGGATCGGGAACACTTTGGGTGGATGCCTATCAGGGAAAAATCGCGTGCTTAGAAATTCCACCAGGAAAGGGTGTTTGTGGAGCTGCGTTTCGAGATCGAAAAACACTCGTCGTTCCCGATGTCGAAAAATTCTCAGGTCACATTGCTTGTGATGCTGCTTCACGCTC
>JBGSHQ010000054.1:0-2886 GCA_041752095.1 Bdellovibrionia bacterium | reverse complement strand
AAAATTTAACATGTATCCCTTAAAACACCATCTCGACGGAATGGGGCAAATGAAACGAGTCGATGACCTCATTCGCACAATCTATCTCGATTTAAATGCATATTCTGAGGAAGCGAAAGAAAGAGCGATCGAATTCCTCGCTCAGAAACGATCACTCTTTCTTGCAGAAGAACTAAAAGAACATGCCGAAGATTTAAATATTAAGAAGCTGAACGATAAAGGAATTTATCTTCAGTACCAAAAGTTATCGGGAAAAGTTAACCACTAACGCCTGAGAATCAGCTGTCCTTCTTCGGCGTAACCTTCATCTTAATCGTAAACTCGATATCGTTCTTCTGAAGTATCTCATTCACAAGCGCGACCGGATCGATCTTAGATTGAATTTTTTCGATGATCTCGTGGGAGAATTTTCCGAGGAATTCCGAACGAGTCGTATTCGCCTGGGCGAGGAGATTTGTAACTAACTCCTTCGGGAGCTTTAATTCGCTTACGGTCGCGCGGATACTTTCTTCAGTTAAAAATGCAGCGCCGATACCGACCGTAATCGCTTTCTTTAAAAGATCACCTGCCCTGGAGCCAACGCCGCCTGAAGAATCGTCTTTAGAGTCCTTAGTATCTTTCGGGTCACTCATGTCTTTTTAGCCTGCTTCTCATACTCACCAATTAAAACGGGTAAAGAAGTCTGAGTCAGTCCCTTAAGCACAGGCCCCGGAATCCAGATCTTAAACTCAATTTCGATCGAGTAAGTCACTTCCGTTTTACCGTTTCCTAAATCCTTTAATCGCCAGGTTCCTGAATCGACTTTCAGCATATCCGAATCGACGAGTTTCCACGTGAGCACGCCGGTCGAAGCGTCTTCGGTGTGTTCGAGGAGGTACCAAAGATCCTTCCCCATCATATTCACAAAATACTTCACGCGCGCCTGGCCTGGGGCCTTCCGCTCGACTTCGATTTTTTTACAACCGGTCACAAACTGGGGATAATTTTCATATCCCGCGACGGTCGCGAAAAATTTATCCTTAGGAACATCGACTGTTTTTGTAAGAGATGCGACTGCCATAAAGTGTTCCTCGAAAATTAATTTCCGTAATTCGGTTTCATATCAAAACGGTGTTCAGCTTCGACATGGCGAATGGTGCCCGTCGAAGAACGCATGACGATCGAGTGAGTGTGCGCCCCACCCTTCACAAACCTGACTCCGTTTAAGAACGGACCCTGGGTCACGCCCGTCGCGCAGAACATGACGTTCCCGCGAGCGAGGTCTTCCATTTTATAGGTGCGGTTAAAATCAGTGATGCCCATTTTCGTCGCGCGAGATTTTTCATCATCGTTTCTAAAAAGTAACTTACCCTGAAAATCACCGCCGATGCAGCGAAGTGCAGCAGCCGCAATCACGCCTTCAGGTGCTCCACCCGAACCCATGAGAACATCGACTCCCGTATTCGGACGCGCGCATGCGATCGCTGCCGATACATCGCCGTCTCCGATGAGCCAGATACGTGCGCCCGAAGCGCGGACTTCCGAAATGAGTTCCTTATGTCGTGGACGATCGAGAATAATCACAGTGAGCTGATCGACCGAAACCTTTTTCGCCTTCGCAATTTCTTTTAGATTTTCAGTCGGTGTGCGCGAAAGATCAATCGCGCCTTTCGCTTCCGGACCCACTGCGATCTTCCACATGTAGGTGTCCGGTGCATGGAGAAAGTTTCCGTCTTCAGCGACCGCAATTACGGATAAAGCATTATTTCCACCGTTCGCACAAATAGTCGTTCCTTCGAGCGGGTCGAGAGCGAGGTCCAGTTTTGCGCCCCCACCCTTCCCTACTTTTTCACCAATATAAAGCATCGGTGCTTCATCGCGCTCACCCTCACCGATGACGACGCGACCATCGAACTCGATCGAGTTCATCGCTGCACGCATTGCTTCGACGGCGGCGTGATCTGCCCCTTTTTCATCCCCTCGCCCCATGAGGCGAGCCGAGGCCAGTGCGGCCGCTTCGGTGACACGAACAAACTCGAGAGCGTAATTTCGATTCATTCCACTTTTAGAACAAGCGCAGGCCCTTTTATCAAGCCTGAACTAGACTTAGACAGGCCGCGCTAAACGGTAGACCCAGACTCCGGGGCGATACTCGATTCGGTCGACCTCAGTGAACCCGGTCTTGAAATAAAATTCGAGAGGTCCTTGCCCACAGTAGAGATGAATCCCTGGAACGCCGATTCCTCGTAAATCTTCTGCATAACGTTCGATCAGCATTCGCCCCGTTCCAGTTCCCCGAGCGGCTGGTAATAAATTAATGTGAAGGTGTGCTGGATATTTTTCGAGTACTTCACGAGTCGTATCACGATTAAAACACGCCTCCGGCCATTTCTCTTTTCCTTCGAAGCGTCGTCTCCATCGATCCGTGTCCGCATTCGCAGTAAACGCACCCATACGAATTTTAAAATAAAGGGGTAGATCCGATAGCCACCACTTCTCTCGGTCGAACCGTGAAGTATCCGGACATCCCGTGAGGTATCCGAGCTTCGTGTCGGTCGCAGTCGCAGTGTCGGTCGCGAGATACGCCCACTCCGGACGAAGACGTTCATAAGCACCCACCCACCACTCTCCGAAAAAGGGCCAACGAGCGGGATCAATCGGCCCACCCGAGTTCGCAGTCGCGCAGCAGACCTCACGAATAAATTTCCAATCCTCACGCTCGGAGGCTTTAAGAATTTGAATTGCGGGCTTGTTAGTGTGGGGCTTGGTAGACACAAGAGTCCGGCAGTGGGTGCTCGATTAAGCTAATCGTGAGTGGCTTAAGATGACCGATTCCCGCCATCGATAGGGCCGTATTAAAGCTCTTTTTCCCAACATAAAGATCGATTCGGTCGTGAAGAATTGCGC
>JBGSHQ010000053.1:0-7378 GCA_041752095.1 Bdellovibrionia bacterium | reverse complement strand
GTAAACCTCGCGCTGTACCTACAGCTGGAGAGGCGTAAAAAGCCCCGAGTATTACCAGAGTCGTAAGAATCAAGGGAACCTGCCGAGTGAAGTTTTTAGAGGGGTTCTCAGATGGCTCATCGGGTTTATCGCTGTCAGGTGAAAGAAGTTCGCTGGGTTCCTGGCGGAATCGCCATTCTGAGTTTTACTCCCCAAGCCGAATTTCATTATGAACCCGGCCAGTTTCTGAGCCTTCAAGTTCCGAATAAAGATAATCCCAAAGACCTTCTCTGGCGCGCCTATTCGCTTTCACTTCCTGTCGAGCTCGCAAAAAAACACGGTTACGAGCTTTGCATTAAGAAAATGGAAGGCGGACATGCGGGATCTTATCTTGAAAAATTAAAACCGGGTGACTGGATTTCTGTTCGCGCTTCTTACGGTGAATTTACCCTTCGCACTAAACCGGGACGCGGCGTTTGTTTTCTAGGAACGGGGACTGGGGTAGCACCACTTCGGTCGATTGCACTTTCGAAAGAGTTTGCAGAGCGTGATCTTCTTTTCGGAATTGCGATTTTAGGCTTCCGCACTTATCAGGAAGTTCCTTACGCGGGAGATTTCGAACGTGTGGGAGTTCAAACGACCTACGCGATTTCGGATACGAAAGAAAAACTCGATTTTCCATTTTATAATGGCCGAGTCACGGATGTACTCACTCGTTTGAAATCTGACTTTCCGTGGAAGGAAACGGATTTTTACATGTGCGGAAATGGATTCATGATCCGTGATGTGATCCAGTTTCTAAAGGCCTCACATGGAGTAGAGGATAAAGCGATCATCGCAGAAGCGTTCGAGCCAGCTGCGAAGCAGAAGACCGCTGCTTAATCTTTTTCCGGCAAAATCTGCCGAGCACACCAAAATCATCAAGTAGGTAAAACAATTCCGTTTAGGGAAAGTCGTTCGCCACCGATCTGTTTTCTGTAGGCACGAAGCTCGACTTGGGTCCGCAACCACAAATGCACCACCAAGCGAACTTCAGATAGGCCCACGAGAGCGAAAAGGGAGACTCCACACGATGGACGACAGAGCAGATGATCGAAATGAACCGGCGGCAGAAACTGAAATGGATGCGGGTATCACCGCATTTTTCGGAAGTGCTAAAGAAGCGGTTGATCATTATACGCACTGCGTTCTCTGTGGAGCAAACCTCCATTTTTCACATCAGACGGATTTTAGCCGTAATCTAACGCAAGAAACTGCGAAATGCCCCGAGTGTGGAATTCGTGTCCGTAGCGCGATGCACCGGCTTCAGTAACCGATTCTCACGCCACCATTTATAGAATAGAAGAGGGTCATCATGAGTGATGGCCCTTTTTCATTTTCAGGCTGGGAACCGTTTTTACCCAAGGACGCTGTTCTCATGGCGAAAAAGGGCGTGGCTTCGAATCGAGAGGTGGTCCTGCCGCGTTTTGCCTTTATCGCTCCAGGTTTTAGTCGCCCGGGTCACCGCGAACTCTTTGAAAAAATTGTCAGCGCTTTAAATCTCGCGCCTTCCGATTTCTGTGTGGTGGAGCGTGATGAAAATCCGCTTCAAGCTAAGCTCATCCGTTTTTCTGCTGAAGAAGGGGAGAGCGTCGGGGTCACTCCTTCGGGATTAACCACTTACTCACTTTCGGCGATGTTAAAAAATCCAGGTTTAAAAAAGTTGGTTTGGTCTCATTTAAAAGAAGTTTTTAATCAGTAGAAGGTAAATATGATCATGATATTTGAATATTTTTCTGGAGGCTTTATTTTTACAGCATTCGTCGTTGGCATGTTCCTTTTCATGAGTTTGAAAGTTCTGAACGAATACGAACGAGGAGTGATCTTTCGCCTCGGCCGTGTGATCGGAGCTAAAGGGCCAGGGCTCATTATCCTGATCCCGATCATCGATAAAATGGAACGAGTGGATCTACGAACGGTCACCCTCGATGTTCCTCCGCAGGACGTGATTTGTAAGGATAACGTGACGATTAAGGTAAACGCTGTCGTTTACTTCCGCGTGGTCGATCCGAATCGTTCGGTGATTGAAGTCGAGAATTATTTACTCGCTACTTCGAAGCTCGCACAGACGACCCTTCGTTCTGTTCTCGGCCAGGTCGAGCTTGATGAACTTCTTTCCTCGCGCGACACCATTAACCATAAGCTCCAGGGAATTTTAGCTGCCCAGACGGAAGCATGGGGCGTGAATGTGATTAACGTCGAAGTGAAGCAGATCGACTTACCGGTCGAAATGCAGAGAGCGATGGCCCGCCAAGCAGAAGCGGAACGTGAACGCCGTGCGAAGATCATCGCAGCCGAAGGGGAGCTTCAAGCTTCCGAAAAACTCGCTGAAGCGGCACTCGTCATGGAAAAAAGCCCCGTAACGATGCAACTTCGCTATCTTCAGACGATTCGTGAAATGTCGGCTGAAAAAACCACCCACACAATCGTACCACTTCCGATGGACCTTCTGGGCGGGCTCTTTAATCTGACTCGGAAGTAGTCGCGCTTTCTGGCCGAGAGGCAGGAGCGCGGTTCATATCCGCTTTAATTCCGGCCTTCATATCCGCGATTTCTTCGCGAGATGTGGTTTCGTTTTGGAAAATGAGAAAACCAAAAACAAGCGCGGTGATAAAAACCGAGAGCTTAATTGCTTTAAAGAGTTCTTTTTTAAATTCGAGGGTTAATTCTTTCGTAAACTTCATAGACATAAATGGTATCCGAGTCAGCACAGGTTCGCGATAGGTGTTATTTGCCGTCAAAAAATCTTCGGATGTGGTTCCCCGCCATTCCGTTAAACTAAAATGAGTGACTGGACGAACATCGCGCACCTTAGCGCTCTTTAGTTTTAGGATTCTGTTTTTAATTCTAACACTTCCGCTCGGAGTGGCGAATGCTGCGCCGAAAGTGCGAGTTCGAATTTTAGACGGAGTTTCGAGTTTTCTGGTTCGCGGCTTCGATCTTCGGATACGTTCGCTAGAGTCGCATGACTTAAAGATGGCGCAATCCTCTGCCATTCGAGTGCCCTCCGATCGAAAAATTGCAGCGCAGATCGATCGACTGAGTGAATGGAAGCTCACTTGCACGAGCGGAGCAGTGATAGAAGCCTCGCAGATCGGAGTTGGAAAACTACCGCTTCGACGAATTTTTTTCACAGCACCCCTTTCGATCGAGAGTCCCGCAGGTTTCGTAACGGTTCGCGGAAAGCCCTACCGTGAGAAAGTGATCGTGCATCCGGTTTCGAATAAACAAGGTTGGCAATGCGAAGCAGTCAACCACGTCGATATTGAGAGTTATCTCGATGGATTAGTGAACGCAGAATTTTCAGCTGCATGGAACCGCGAAGCAATCGACTCTCAGGTGATTGCCGCCCGAACCTATGCTTACTACCAGATGAAAGTGATGGCTGCGAAAAAGGGGGGGGGGCACTTCGATCTCGATTCGACGATTAAAGATCAGGTCTACGACGGATCGATTAAAGAAGATTATCGTTCTAGGGCGAGCGCGAATCGAACGCGAGGTATGGTTTTAAAAACTTCGTATCGTGATGCTTGGCCCATAAAGGCTTATTACCACTCGACCTGTGGTGGAACGACGGAGTTGCCTCAGGTTGTGTGGGGCTCGCCTTCAAAAGGATTTAAATCACGAGTTCACTGTGCTTACTGTAAAGAATCGCCCTCTTTCGTTTGGGATGTCGCAGTCGACGCTAAGGAAATAGCGCTCGAAATGTGGAAGGGTGCGAGAGATTTAAGCGGAGCCGCGCGCGATCAGATCCGGGGATGGCCGTTGACGTGGGAAACGGAACTTCGGGAGAGTCAGCTTTTAGATCTGAGGGTGACTTCACAAAACGAGTCGGGTCGGGCTGAAGTGGTTACCTCGCGGTGGAAAAACACTGCAGGAAAAGAATATACGCTCACCCTGCCTGGCACAACGTTTCGGTACTGGATCGGGCCGAGTCGTTTAAAGAGTACTGTGTTTCAGTCCTATTCGGCCGGAAATGATCGGTGGGTACTTCGAGGGCGTGGGTTCGGTCACGGTGTGGGACTCTGTCAGTGGGGAGCAAAAGTTGCGGGAGAAACGGGGCTAAAAACCCGTGCAATCCTGAAGGTCTATTATCCAGACGCTGTGATTGCACGGGCTTGGTGATTTCCTAAAACTCAGCCGCCTGAAGCGACCTGCAATCCGTATTCATATCCGGCTGAATATCCGATTGGATACCCGTCATCTTTCCCGTCGTAATAGCCATCATAACGGCCGTCGGATAATCCATCCGAATATCCCTGATCGTAGCCCTGCTGGTATCCCGAGGAATATCCACGGTTATAAGCGATGTCGTAGTAATTCTGGTAAGCCTTATTATAGGCAGCGGTATAGGTCTGGTCATATCCATAGTCATAGCCATCGTTATATCCATCGACTCCACCTTTTCCGTAACCCGTGTCGTATGCGTTTGGCTTGAAACATTCCCACGGGATCTGTGCGGATGAGCAGATGAGTTGTTGAACTCCGAACTCCATACCCGCAGGATTTTTTAAGCAATAGCTCGTACACACTTCAGTGCCGACATAGGTTTTCTTATCGTAAGGACAGGTTACGGTTTTAGCCGTGTTCTGAACCTTACAGACTTGCCAGGTGTATCCACCTTCACGAAGTGCTGCTCGATCTGCAAATAATTTTTCAAGCTCGGCCGTTTTCTGTGCCCACTGAGCGTTTGTGTTCTCGAGATTCTGTGCATGTTTACGTTTCATGTCCTCTAATGCTTTTTCGTGAGCTGCGATTTCATCATTCGTTTTCTTTTTATATTCATCTTCAAGCTCTTGTAGCTTTCGTTCATGGCGAACTTTCGTCGCAGAAACAACTCCGAATGAAATCAGCCCCGCAGCCGCTACAGAAAGAACGACGATGAGGGCGATTTTCCATCCATCCCCTTTCGTGTTTAAGAGTGCAGTCGTGCCCATGAGTTCCTTTTCGAGAAGGGTACGGTCCATGAGGCCTAAGCGTTTTAATGCATCTGATTTTGCATTCGAAAGATCTGCGACGAGAAGATCAAAAAGAACTTCCTTCTTTTCGTTCATGAGATACGATGTTTCGTACTTTGTTTTCAGTTCGCTCGAATAGTGTCCTTTTAAGAACGCAGTTTCAGCTAATTTTTCAATATCAGCGTCATCTGTTTTTTGGAGGATGATTCGCATTTCGAGTCGCTGCGCCGCTTCTTCAGCGTTTAAGCGTTCAATCAGGTCACCTCGGATTTCCTCGAGAGTGTAGGAATTGTCTTTCAGTTTAGTGATGAGATCCTGATTCGCCTCGAGCATCGTAACCTTATCGGCAAGAGCTGCGCTTGGCTCAGTATCCGAAGGATCGATGTAGGCTGTTGGGTTCTTCGCGACAAGGTCGCGAAGACTTAAGAGTGCGACTCGATATGCAATATCGGGTCGAGTAGGAGTCTTTTCCGAAGCTATCGCTTGTGAATACGAACCCAGAGCGATCTGGAGTGAGAGTGCAGTTACTATCAAACGAGTTAAATTTTTCATGATTAAGCACCTTTTTCCATTTGGAAGGAGAGAAGAAGTTTTGAATCACGGAGGCCGTCATCATAGCCCTTCTTGAAGAGTGGTTTTTCGTTGAGATCGAGAGTTTTCGCGCTCGATACTGAATTTATTCCTAGAGAAATGAATCCGGTCGCCGTTGAGGGTAAGCCGTCAGAGTACCCATCTGCGTATCCATCATCAAATCCAACATCGTATCCATCTTCGTAACCGAGATTATAGCGTTCTTTATATCCGGCGTTGTAAGCCTTGTAATACGCATCATCGTATCCATCCGCTTTACCATCTGCCTTTCCATCATCGTAGCCGTCGTCATCACCATCTTCTGCACCGTCTTTTGCGCCATCGGTGTTTCCTTGGTTGCGTCCATCGCGCTCACCGACCGGCTCCTTGTCGTTATAACCTCGGTTATAACCTTGATTATATTCAGCATCATACATGGCCTGGCTGAAGCAGTCGGAGGGGATATATGAAGAGAAGCAAACAGGGGCTTCAAAAAGAGTTTCACGATTCAGGAGTACGTTTTTATAGCACATCACTGAACAGGTCGTCGTGCCGCGAAAAACCTGATATCCGTATTTATTACAAATGATAGACGAGTTTTGAGTGTACGAATTACACTGCATTCTCACGTATCCATTAGTTTTTAAGAAATCGAGTTCTTCCTTCGTCAGTTTTGAGTTGAGTTCATTATAGTTCTTCGTCAGTTTCGCAACGAGGGTGTCCAGTTCTGCCTTCTGTGAAGCGGCGAGTGTATCTCTCACTGCTTGTAATTCAGATCGCAATTTTTGGAATTCACCTTCGAGCACATCACGGCGCTCGTTTCGAATTTTAGCGTATTTGCTAGAAGCGACTCCCCAGGTGGCGAGTCCAACGAAAGCAACAGCGGCGCCTGCGATAAGGAGAATACGCTTAATCTTTGCGCCGTCCCCTTTTCCACCGAAAACCCGTGCTTCTAAGCTTTTTAAATCAGAGCGCAGACCTTCAGCATTCAGCCAGTTTAAGCGTTTCAGGGTCATCGTCAGAACTTGGTCTAAATCCTGGATAACGACTTGGGTAAGGATTCGAGATTTTTCGCTTTGTGTAAATGCACCTGCATATTCAGTCGATAAATCTGAGTAGGCTGGATTCGTTTTCATTTGCTCGGCATAGCGATCGAGCGTTTCAGTCGATGCGAGCGAAATTTTACTGATTAAATCTGTTTTCGCTCTTTTAGCTTCACTGATCGCTGCTTCCCTAGCTTCGCTTCGAAGGTTTTCAACTTCTGCATCGGACTTTAAGGTAGCTGCGATTTGTTCAGCGATTTCCTTTTTGGCTGCGGCTGTTTTTTCTAAATCCAGTGCATTCAGAACCTTTGAATCGACTTTCTCAAGAATTTTTGCAGACGTCGCTTCGATATCATGGAGCATGACCAAAGCGATATGTCTGACGTCGCGAGGTGCGGTCGTTTCGCTTGCAGTGAGTGGGGTGAGAGGGGTCGTAATCATCGAAGCAACGAGTGCTGCGCTGAGTACGGAGCCGAGATTAAACTTCATAGGAATGCTCCTGTTAAGGGTTGGGGGTTTGGGGATGGGACCCGAGCTAATGCATACTCTGACCAGCTCGGAAAAATTTCGGACCAAGTCCGAAAAAGGGGTGAAAACTGCGTGGCGATGTTTTCAAAATCAGGGTCGACTCCAGTGGTAACTGGGAATCCAAAACTCAGCGAGCCTCTGCCATCTACTAAAGCTTGCGCAAGAACTTCCCTGAGTTTTTTCGAGCCTGACTTTTTAGAAAGATAAAATAGGTCACCATCTTTAGGACCTCGGAGTGTAAAATTTCTGAATGCGGTGTAG
>JBGSHQ010000052.1:0-1590 GCA_041752095.1 Bdellovibrionia bacterium | reverse complement strand
CTGACGCCTAGGTCATGCCATTCGCCATCTCGGGTTAAGCAAACGACTGAAGTGTGAACAAGCCTCCCACGTGCGGAAAAGATGAGTCCGTATTCCGCATTGCTACCGCCGCTCATGAGTTCATTGCTGTTAGGGGTAAATGCACTCGAGTGCATTCGGTCATTTTTTAAGAGGACTCGTTCGCATTCCATGGCGCCGGCTGAAAGCACCGAAAATGCGCTCAAGAAGAGAAGTAGAAGTGTGTGGATATTTTTCATAGAAGGACCCTCTTTAATGAGGAGCGTTTTAACATATAAAAACGCTATGCGTCAACTTTATAGCTTTAAAAAGTAATTACTGGATTTTACGGAAATATGATCCTAAGGTCCTAGGATCATGAAGATTTTTGGATGTGTGCTGATTTTCATCTCCCTCTTTACCTCGAACCTGCTGGCTGCCACCCCACGGAGCTGCCCACGGGTCATGGGCCCACAGGGTGACTGGCCATTACACCTTTCGAATACTGGAATTTATGCCGATCTGAAGTCAGCGACATTCGCGCCCGGTTTTTTCGATTACGAGGTGAACGTTCCACTTTGGACTTCAGGTTCAGAAAAGAAACGTTCGGTTTGTGTACCGGGTGAAAATTTTCTGAATATTTCAAAATCAGGTGAAATCGATTTTCCTGAAGGGACTATTCTTATTAAAGAGTTTTCGTATCGCTTAGAATCTGGTCACGAGCAAAAATTAGAAACCCGTGTGCAAATCTTAGTGCAAGGGAACTGGCTGATGAAAACGTACCGATGGTCGAACGCTCAGGATGAAGGGTCCCGCATCGACAGTTATGAAAACGTCGAACTCGCTACGGCTGAAAAAGCACACTGGGAGTATTTAACCACTCCGCTCTGTACAACCTGTCATCAGGTTTCTGGAAATCCAAAACCCTTAGGGTTTACTGCCGCTCAGCTGAATAAAGGAACACAGATCGATTCATTTATTAAAAATGGACTACTCGACTCTCAAGTAAAATCTGCTGAATTACCCGCCTACCCTGAGCTCACGAATCCGAGACTTACGAGCTACGAAAAAACTCGGCATTATTTAGCAGTAAACTGTGCCGTCTGTCATCGCCCCGGTGGAATGATGCCTTCGATGGATCTTCGGCTTGAGACGCCACTTGCTTCGATGAAAATAGTAGGAGTCGCTCCGCACATGGGTGATCTCGGAATTCCGGATGCAAAACGCATTAAACCTTTTGAACACGAAAAAAGTATTTTATGGCGACGAATCGAATCGCGTGGACAAAATCACATGCCCCGGTTTGGTGGCGACATTCCTGATCCCGAAGCGCTTCGATTTATCGGAGAGTGGATCGACGCTGGGGCCTTAGAGAACCATTAAGCTTTCACGTTGCGATTAGTCGGGGCCACATTGTCCCCGGTTTTTATTCAAACCTCATAAATTCGTTTTCACGGCTGGCCTGTAGCTTGCTTTATCTCTTCCCGAGAGCCAACCCGGACCTGTCTCCCAGGTCCACAACCACTCGGAGAAAACCATGTTAGTCCCAAACATCAGTCCCCGCCGTTCAATCCTAAAAATTTTAGCCTGCGC
>JBGSHQ010000051.1:0-6891 GCA_041752095.1 Bdellovibrionia bacterium | reverse complement strand
GATGGAGCTGTTTCGACGTCTTCAGCAGGTACGTCAATAGGCCCAGTGGTCGACTTAAGAGTCGCAGCCGTGAGTTTCGCTTCAGCAGAGGTGTCGGATTTTAGGGAGATATTAAACGACATGGATAGAACTCCGTAGGTGCCCACTTTGCTTTCGTCTGCAGCCACCATTTTTACAGCAATCAGCGTCGTGTCGACCGATGAAACGGTGGTGTATGTAAAGTCAGATGCTTCAGTATAAGCAGGAGCACCCGAGCAATCCGGAGTCGAGTAAGCCCGGTCAATCGAAATAGCTGTTCCATTAGCGTTAAAGGTCAAAACGCTATCCGAAGGGATGCCCTCTTCAACGGAGCAAGACGTTTTCCAGTTCCCGGTGAGGCGTGGGTCAGCTGCAAAGCTCGAGATCGAAAATAAAGCCGCGATAAGTATCAGTTTTTTCATGAGAATTCCTTTATGGGTTATAAATAATAGAGTGGGACGTACCAAAGCCATGCTGGAGGGTCAAGATCTTCTTTGCCAATCCGCATCAAACCCGCTAAGACTTGGGCGAAATGATTTATCTCCAGTCCCTAACCAAAGCCGAACTTGCAGAACTTCTGATCCCGCTTTCGCGAGTGAAAGCGCCACGAGACTCCGCGCCTGAGGAACTCGAACGTAAAGCAAAGAAACAGGCCGCTTACCGGGCACAGCAGATTTTCCACTGGGTTTACCAACGCTTCGTTTCTGATTGGGATCAGATGTCGGACCTCTCGAAGGATCTCCGTGCGTGGTTAAAAGAAAATGTCGAAGTTTACCGACTCACAGAACGCGTCTCTAACCAGGCGCTCGACGGGACTCATAAATTTTTATGGACCCTAACCGATTCGAAGACGATCGAGTCCGTGATTATCCCTGCTGCACTTCAGGAAAAAACCGGATCGGACGCGATTGCGCGCTTATCTGGACAGGACGCGACTCCATTTAGTGAGGCAGGTGATGATGAAGATGAAGAAGACTTAATTGAAAAAGGCGCGCGATTTGCCGGAGCTAAAACCGATGCACGCGTCGACTCTGGAAAGTGGAAGCGCCTTACCGCCTGTATTTCATCCCAGGTTGGATGTGCGATGGCTTGTAAGTTCTGTTTAACAGGAATTCAGGGTCTTGACCGCTCTCTGCAGACTCACGAGATCGTAACTCAGGTTCTCGAACTTCGACGTCGTGCTCCGATCACGAACATCGTTTTTATGGGAATGGGCGAACCTTTGCATAACCTCGATGCGGTAGCTAAAGCCTGCCAGATCATGCTCGATCAAGACGGGATGTCGTTCTCGAAACGCAAAATTACCGTCTCCACCTCAGGCCTAGTTCCTGCAATCGAAGAACTCGGTAAACGAGTGGATGTATCACTTGCGATCTCCTTAAACGCAACCACCGATGAACAGCGATCTGCTATTATGCCTGTGAATAAGAAGTGGAATATTGCGACACTTCTGGATGCGTGCCGAAACTTCCCACTCGGGCCGCATCGCCGGATTACGTTTGAGTATGTGATGCTAAAAGATTTTAACGACACTTTAGAAGATGCAGCACGTTTAGTGAAACTCACGCGTGGCATCCCCTCGAAAATTAATCTCATTCCATTTAACGAACACTCGGGCTCTGAGTTTAAACGCCCGGATGATTTACGGGTGAAGGCTTTCCAGAAATTTTTAATGGATGGAAAACTGACCGCGACCGTGCGGATCTCTCGCGGCCGCGATATTTCGGCTGCGTGCGGCCAGCTTCGGTCCATCTTCGGAACTGCTCGGGGGACCGAGCGCCATAAAGACTGGAAAGAGTTGCCAGTCTTTCAAAGCCCTACAGTCGGATAGGAGAATCTCGTGGAAACACCGAGCTCCAATTTTATTCCATCTGTACGGAATCATTCCCCTTCGGAAGATCCATCACTTTATTATCATTATTCGCGTTACCTACAGGAAACGTTTGGTGGAAAGACCTATAAGGTCGTCGTGAACTCTGGCCTTACTTGCCCAACACGTGATGGGACGATCACGAAGGGTGGATGCACTTTCTGTGATGTTCGAGGCAGCTCTAGTTTTTTTGGTAAACAGGGACGCGGCGGAGAAATTACAGCCCAAATCGAAAGTCGCCTACCGGGTACTCGGGCACGATTTGGCGCAGAGAAATTTATCGCCTATTTTCAGAGCTATACGAATACTTATTCAGACGCAGACTATTTACGTGGGATTTACCTCGAAGCTCTATCGCATCCTGAAATTTCAGGGCTTGCGATTGGTACACGGCCGGATTGCTTACCCGACTCAGTGATCGAGCTTCTCGAAGAGCTTGCACAGAAATATTATGTATCGCTTGAGCTGGGCGTCCAAAGTTTTGAGAATCCTACTCTCGAGTGGTTTATCCGTGGTCATGATGGAGACTGTTCGCGAGTCGCTCTGAAAAAAATGCGTGAACGCGCTCCGCATGTCCATACCTGCGCCCACTTTATTTTCGGCGCCCCGACGGATTCAGTAACCGCTCCACGCGATGCTGCTCTTGAAATGAATGAATCTGGGGTTCGTGGTGTGAAGCTCCACCAGATGATGATTCTAAAATATACGAAGTTGGCCGAGATGCACGAAGCCGCACCCATCCCAGTACTCACGATGGATGAGTATGCTGAAAGAGTGATTGCGTTCATCGAGCATCTTCATCCTTCAATTTATGTCGAAAGGCTTCAAGCGAAAGCGAGTCACTTAAAGGAACTCATCGCTCCCGATTGGTCGCAGACTCATTGGATACCTTATAACCATATCCTTGGAAAAATGAGTGAACGTGGAAGTTATCAAGGGAAAGCGCTCGGTTTTACTAAAGTTCTTTCTTAGTATTTTTTTTTAAAATCTCGACCGTGTCTTCAAGGATAGAAACTTTAGGCGTCTCGATGATTCGTCCAATTTCTTTTCCATCATTTAAGAAAATAAAGGTGGGTAGACGTTCAATTTTCCGACTGTCGGAATAACCGGGGAAGCTTCTTTTACGGTCGAGAGCGACGAGCGAAATGCCCTTCGGGTGAGTTAAATCCATCAGGGCGAGAAAAGTGGGAACATGATCATGTGAATCCCCACACCAGCTTCCAAAATATACTTCTACATCGACCGCTTTCAGATCTTTCTTTAACGCATCGATCGTTTTTTTCTTTTTAGAAAACTCCGCTTTTGATGTCGATACGCCATCAACCATCCATTTAAATTTTTCAGCTTCAAGAGCCTCACGTGTCGTTTTACCTGTCACATCTGCTAATGTTCCAGAGGAAATCGTAAGGAAGAATGGGATCAAGTAAGTGAAAAAAGAAGATCTCATATTATTTTTTCTGTTGTCTCTTGGTTTGAGGAACATGATCCCAGAAATAGTCGGTTAATCCCGTTAATCGGGGTTCAAAATCAAAATTCAGCATCTCTTCATAGGCGCGTTTCGCTGACCAGTGCTGATGAAAAACTCGATGAAGGCCGATCACGAGACCGGTTCTGTCTTTACCCACTTGGCAGTGAATAAAGACGGGTAATAATTTCGAATCTTTAAGGCTTGCTAGGATTCGATTCACTGTGCCCTCAGAAGGATAGGACATTCCGCTCAGGGGGTAATTTCGAAATCCCATTCCATGGGTACGAGCCTGTTCGTAATCGAGTTGAATTTCATCCTCAGAGGTTCGAAGATTAATAATAGTTCGAACGCCGAGCTTCTTAAGAAAGGCATAGTCGGCAATGAGTTCAGGTTGCCCCCCTCGGAAAATGCCGGGTTCAACTTCAGAGAATCGAAGGATCGTTGCGCGAGCGGTGTGCGTGCAGAAAATAAGAGCAAGGGTGATGAATAGACCGAAGACCTTCATTCCACTAATCAATATTGAAATGGGTCTTTATTCAAACGGCTTACAATTTTCTTCGCATTATTTTTAACGCTTTTAACAATATCTCTCATTTTTCCACGGGGAAAGCCTAGATCATCATCGAGTTGCTTGCCGAAACGCGCCGCAACACTTTCCTCAGATTCCTGGCCAATACTTTTAACCATTGAGATAAACTCGGGGTCCGCTTTTCGAAAATCGGGACGGAATTCGATGCGGTCTGAAGGAATATTAGGCATATTGAAGTGGTAGTTTTCTATAAAGCTTCGGATGCCCATTTCATTGCGTGTGGCTGAGTTATTTAAGAGATCGCCAACATCAATGATTCTCAGTTGATTACCCTGACGAAAAAGGTTCGCGATACTGAGGTCGACCTGATGTGTAGTTTGCCAAAAAATTTTCCAGTCAGCATAGAGCCTGGGCCAATCTCCTGAATTTAAAACTGATTGTATGCCACGAGCGGTTGGGGGAACCCCAGGATTTTTTGTGGTAAAGTCATCAATCGGAGTGGTGAGCTGAGAGAAAGATTCTTGGATGAGCCCAGGTCGAGTAGTGATGGTTTTTCCATCGAGTAAAAGTGTGATTCCGGGAGAGAGTTCAGAATACGGCACATAGGATTCTAAGCCAAATGATTCTAAAAAATGATAAGCAGCCACAGCCATTTCAGGTGAATCAAAAGTGCTATGGCGAAGCTCTGTATTAATCGTTTTTTCTTTAAAATACTGAATGGAGCCGTCTTCCCATTTTAACTGATAAATCCGGGACTGATCATCTCGGGTTTTCACAATCGTAGCAATGGGATGAGAATCTGTGGCTCTGGAAAGAAGCCCTCCCTTTCCAGAGCCACAGATGAAATGAGGGTGCTTCGTTTCAGCAATGGCAATACTTGGCATTAGTAGGAAGAGAAGGGTCGAACTTAGTTTCATTTTTTATCAGCTTCAAATATAGAAAGGTTGAATCTTTGCGATTTCATTTTTAAACCGTGTTTGAAAATTCTGATCTAAAACGTCAGTACAAACCGCATACCGAATAAAAGATTCAGTGCCAGAGAAATGAACACCGACAATTCCAGTGCGTTCGATGACCAGCCGGTTAAAAAGTTCAGCCTTCGAAATTCCACGAGCGATCGATTCCGCGTGAAGATCGATTCCAAATGCAGAGTCGGGAGTCAGCCAGAGGGTAAAAAATCCACTGGTGGTTTCGCATGCAGGTTTCAGTCCGATCCCTTTCAAGAGGGGCACCAGTGTGTCGAGACGTTTTCGGTAAATCGAGTAGGTTTCGAGTAGAATTTTCTTCGTTTTAACCTGATCTTTAAAAAGGTCAGCATACGCGGCCATTCCAACCGGAACGGGACCGCTATCGGTGTTACCTTTAATGAGAATAAAATCTTCGACAAAGTCTTTCGACCCTACGAGAACGCCCAGGCGTTGGCCAGGATCCGAAAATGATTTTGAAACAGAAAAGAGTTCTGCCCATTCCAACTCGGGATAGTCTTTTGCAATTTGAGAAAGGGGAATGTGAGATTTGCCATCCGTGAGAGTCGCGTATGCGCCATCATTGGCCAGTCGAGTGCCATTTTTAATGCAATACTCGATGAGTTCTTTCCACTCAGCTGCGGTCGCCCCCGAAGAAGCAGGATTACCAGGGCGAATGACAAAAATGAGGTCGAGCTTTTCGTTCTTTGGGAGTAAGTCGAGCCGCATTTTCATTCCGTCTTCGGACCTCAGTGGCCAGACGACTCGATTCGTTCCGAGGTAGGAGTTAACCCAGGTGCCCATCACGTCATAAGCGGGAAGATGGGTTGCTACTCTAAATTTTGATCGATCCTTTAAGTGAAGCCCACAAGCAAGGGGAAGGATACCCGTCGCGGTTTTAATGCCTGCGATAGGAGTTGCACGAAGATTTGAATGGTCTTTTAGTTTAACTCCAGTAAATGCTTCGAGCAGGCCTTCGCAGAATCCGTTTAGATTTTTATCCTCTGCATAAGTGTGAAAGTCGATATTCGGATCTATTGAAAAACGAGCCTTACGACTTAGAATTTCTGCATCCGGGATGAGGTCAGGATTTCCGAGCGATAGATTAAGCGCTTTTTTTCCTGACTTCTCCTCATATTCACGAATGAGGATGTAAATCAGTTGGAAGAGATTGATTCCAGTCGCAGGGATGTTTCGCATTGAGCGATTTTTTTAACGACGCTTTTTTGCCGCGGGCTTTGCAGCAGGAGCAGGTGCTTTCTTGGATGCCATCGAAGTGCTTAACTTTTCGACCGCCTCCTTTTGTTCAAGAACTGTTGTAGAAATTTGGGAGACGAGTGTTTTCATGGTGTTGTGTTCGTCGTTTAAAATTCGAAGTTGATCGCCCATTTCTTTCAGTTGCTTTCCGCTGTCAGTCGATTTTTTTTCAAGGTCAGCAATTTTTTGGTTCAGCGCCTCGACATCCGGGCATCCAGGTAAGGTGAAGGCCATCGTGAAGCTTGCAAGTGCAGTGAGTCCTAAAAGTTTTGTTCGGGTCATGAGATCTCCAGGTGTGTGGGTTCTTTAATCTAATGTCTTAATTCTAATGAGAAAATGTCAGAACATGAACTTCTTATTTGCAACGTTTGTAATTATCGCAACTCCGAGAGTGGCGGTGATCAGAGCGGAGCCCCCGTAGCTTAGGAACGGAAGGGGGACTCCGACGATCGGAAGAATGCCCATGACCATGCCCATATTTACGAAGATGTGCCAAAAATATATCGATAAGAGTCCAACGACGAGTAAAAGTGCAAACTTATCGTGGGACTGAAAGGCGACTTGGAGACCATTCATGAGGAAGATGAGGTAGAGCAGCAGGAGAATCACACACCCTGCAAAGCCGTGCTCCTCGCTGAACACGGAGAAAATAAAGTCGGTATGATGCTCGGGTAGGAAGTTTAGCTGCGACTGAGTCCCTTTTTTATAGCCCTTGCCCAGAAGCTGTCCTGATCCAACAGCGATCATCGACTGAATCGAATTATACCCTGATCCTTTCGGGTCA
>JBGSHQ010000050.1:0-4011 GCA_041752095.1 Bdellovibrionia bacterium | reverse complement strand
AGGATCGGGGCAATACCGATCTCGTGAAACATTATATTTCTCTCTATGAAGGAGCCTTTCTCTTTAAAGCGCTTGAAAAATATTCTACGAATCCGTTTCAGAGAAAATCTTCGAGTCCTAAAATTCTTCCACTCTGTCCAGCGCTCGCTTCGATCCCCTTAGGCGCAATGGAAACACTCACTCCTAAAGACCGAGGAAGACTTTTCGAACTTGCTGTAGGCGCAGTGCTGACTCGCCTGCCTGGAGATCTTTATTACTGGAGAGTGGGAACGGATGAGGTCGATTACGTCTATGTCCTCGGTAAAGAGGTATTCGCGATCGAAGTGAAGTCTGGAAAAAAAGAGTCGCGATCCGGGCTCGATGCATTTCGGGGAAGCTTTAAATCGGCACGATCCGTATTTATTCGACACGATGATTTACTTACTTTCAGTGAGAATCCGAGCGAGTTTTTAGAGAAGAGTTCTTTTTAACCTTCCGCGATCGAGGAACTAAAGACCAATCTTTCTTCTGTCTGGGTGAAGGATGGGTAGCTTCAGTTCAAGTTCATCGAGGCGATGAAAAATGATTTCGAAAAGGTGGTCTGACTTTTTTTCAAGCGACCGGAATTCTTTCGATAGATCCGGATCTCGTACGATGAGTTTTCGCATCTCAAAAAATGCGCGCATGATGGAGATGTTGGTTTGAATGGCTTGGTCGCTATTTAAAACGGAGGAAAGCATCGCAATACCGAGTTCAGTGAAGGCAAAGGTTTTATAGCGGGAGCCTCCTCTTTTCACGTTTGAGGTCACAATCTGTGACCTCAAAAAATCTCCTTCAATTTCAGTAAGTTGGAACATAGCGTCGGCCGGAAATCGTGTATAATTTCTCTTAACTGCCTGGTTAAGGACCTTAGTTTCTACGCCATAAAGTCGTGCGAGATCTCTGTCGAGCATGACCCTTTGGTCGCGGATAGTGAAAATGAGATTGCTGATTTGAGAATTTTTGGGAGTGTTCATTCCTGCGATTAAGCAAGAGAAGAGCCACACTTTAGAGAAGGGTTCTTTTAACCCTCCTCGATCGAAGTTCCCTTTTTCCCATTCTCATCCGGCGTCTTCCCATCCGGATTTTTTTCGTCGTTCTTATCTTCTTCATTATCGTCGTCGTCGCTTAGGCCCTTGCTTGGCGAGAGGTCGAGAGGACGTTTTAGAACCGAGCGATTTCGACCCGGAATTTCCATGCATACTTTACGTTTTACGAGATCGAGTGTCGTGTTTACGCTTGGAAGCTTCCGTTCAAGTAAAACTTCGTAAACATACTGAGGGCCCGGTTCCGCGATCAGCACGCTTTTCTGAGCGCCCCGGCGATCCACGATTTCGCGCTGGTGGGTCACGACGCCTGCCTTCACTGAAGGGAGGCAGTGTCCGTAAAAGAGACGCCCATCATAAACGAGGGAATTTTTCTTCGGATCCATAATCCGGCCTGGATAAACGAACGAGGTGGGTTTTCCCTTCCCGTCGATGCGCTGGAGGAAAAGACTCGTATTCGCGGATTCACAGTTCCGACAGGCCCGGGCTTCGAAGAGGGTATAGGCCGTACCGGACTCAGGGTCGGTAAGAATCGAGATGAAGGCTGGGGCGGGTGCTTCGGTCTTTAAAGTCTCGGTTTTGCCCTTATCGTCCTTAAAAATGAGGTTCTGGCCGTTTGCCTTATCGAAGGTCCAGGCGGCCAGTGCGCTATTTAAAGAAAACAGGCTTAGGGCGATCATGAGAGAGTTGGTGGCGCGTAGCAACATTCGTGGAATCCTTCTCGAAAATCAGTTATGACCTAGTTCCTAGTCTTAATTAGAACCCAAGAGCAACCGGACTGGCAAGCACCACCGCTGTCAAACCATTGCCTCGGAAAAGGAGCCTTCATCATGACCGAAAATACACCTGTCTACGTTTCTCTCGAATTCACTCCGAACCCAAACACTTTGAAATATTCGGTGAACCGCCAGCTTCTAAAAACGCGCACGACTGCAAACTTTGGAAATGCGGAAGACGCAGGAAAAACTTCTCCCTTGGCAGCAAAACTTTTCGCGGTTCCTGGAATTCGCGGAGTGATGATTGGAAAAGATTTCGTGACCGTAACGAAGACCGAAGAAGGCGACTGGGATGTTGTTCATAAGGTCACTTCTTCGACTTTAGAAGATCACCTGAATAAAAATGAAATCGTTGTGAACGAAGACCTCATGGCCGCAGAAGCACATGCGAAAGCTTCGTCGGGCGCGATGGCTGCGATTGAAACGAAAATTAAAGAAATCCTGGATCAAGAAATTCGCCCGGCTGTCGCGATGGACGGCGGAGATATTTCGTTTGATCGCTTCGAAGACGGAGTGGTTTACGTTCACATGCAGGGTTCATGCGCTGGCTGCCCAAGTTCGACCGCGACTTTAAAAGATGGGATCGAGTCCCGTCTTCGTGACGCGATTCCTGAAGTGCTTGAAGTTGTTTCTGTTTAAATCAGGGTCCGAAATTAATTCGATGCTAAAAAATGCACTGATTTTCTCGGGAGTTCTTTCGTTATTCATTTCCGGGTGCGCAACCTCGCCGCTCGGACGGAAGCAGTTTATTGCGCTCCCCGATTCACAGATGAATCAGATGGGTGTGCAGTCGTTTGAGCAACTGAAAACCCAAACTCCGATCGAGCGGGATCCTGCGATTAACGCTTACGTTCGGTGCGTAGCTGTTCCGATCACTCGTGTGTCCGCCGATGGAACGGGAGTAGCCGAGTGGGAAATCGTGGTTTTTAAAGATGCGTCGGCGAATGCGTTTGCTCTGCCGGGCGGAAAGATTGGAGTGCATACCGGCATCCTGTCTGTGGCTAAAACTCCCGCACAGCTTGCCGCTGTTCTCGGACATGAAGTGGGACACGTGATCGCACGCCATGGAAATGAACGGGTGAGCGAAGGATTACTTGTGCAGGGAATTTCCACTGCGGCTGCGATTAGTTTTAAAGATAAAGCGTATCAGCCACTCATTCTTGCGGGGCTCGGAATCGGTGCACAGGTCGGCGTTGTGCTCCCACATTCACGTGGACATGAGAGTGAAGCGGATCTCATCGGTCTCGGACTCATGTCGGACGCGGGATTTGATCCGCGCGAGAGTGTGGATCTTTGGAAAAATATGGGAGCGGCTTCGGGTGGAAAAGCTCCTCCAGAATTTATGTCGACCCATCCATCGAACTCGACACGGATTTCAAATCTAACTTCGCATATCCCTAGCGCGCTTCCTCGGTATGAGGCCGCGAAGGCGGCGGGGCGAGCGGCTGTTTGTGTGAAGCCTTAGGTTTATTGGCCGTTAGAAGGTTCTGGGATAAACGAAGAATTTCTGAGCTGGCTTCGGATTTAAATCATTAAAAAGCTAGTTAGCACATACACAGATCATAAATGAGAGTTTCAAAAAAAATCACCAAGTGGATACTAATCATTACTGGAATTGGACTTTTTCTCTACCTAGGTCTTAGAATTTTCGCTGCTATGACTTTGTTTGAGGCATTCGATACCATTCATTCAAAACAAGAGCTGATCGACAATTATACGCAACGCCAGACGCAAATTCTCGAATTAAAAAAATACTTTAATTCAATTGTTCCTAAGGACAAGCAAGTGGAAATTGAGTTTGAAAGTGACACTCATCTATTTCGTTTTGGTGTCTCTCCGGTCGACCAGAAGACTGGAAAAATTATTTATCCCATATTTCTTGAGTGGGATTTAGAAACGAGTTCCGACAAAGTTGTGTCAGTCATGAAATCAATGGGTTGGACCCAGCAAACCTTGAAAGAGTTAAAGCACAAGCTAGACGGGGCAAATTGCATTCAAATTGAAAGCGGCGAACCGACAAAGATCGGATGGAAACGAAGTGGAATGGGAATGTACTTCTACAACATCTTTGAAAGATCAGTTCCCCAAAGTTTTAAAAGTCATTACAACGACGGTTGTACTTATATTCTTTATAATGAAAAATTAGTCCTAGAGTATGGTGGTGGCGCAAC
>JBGSHQ010000049.1:0-5673 GCA_041752095.1 Bdellovibrionia bacterium | reverse complement strand
AGGGTGAGAGTCGGAGTGAGGAGTGTGTCGGTTCTGGGGCGCGCAGAATCGATGATGCGAATACGCCTTACATTCGGTCCGAGTTCAGGTTCGAGACTCCAGTCACCGAAGTCGAAAGTCCTACCCGCGAGGAGTGAAAATTTCGTTTCTAAAGTTTCGTACTGCTTTTCATTTTTATGTTCAATCTCGAAACCCGGGTGAAGATAGGAGCGCCGGTCAGTCGGGAATGTGAACCACTTTAAGTTAATCGCTAAATCTTGGCGGATATTTGATCCGAATAAATCCACTCTCAGATTCGAAGCAGAGCTCCAGAGGCGTGCGCTTTTCCACCGGATGAAGGCGAGAGGATATTCTTCCGTGCTTGCACCGAATCCGATTTCCCATGAACGCCTCGGTCCATAGCTCGTCTGGCGTTCGAGTACTGTCATCTTTCCTGATTCACAGACGGGCGAATACTGCGCGGAACTCGTGACCGAGTCATTCTCCATGCGCCTGCTTGCTAACTGTGTTTTTCGAATATCGAACGGATCGCCCGCGTGGAAAGGTTCGTAGCGCGCTAAAATATCTTCTCGCACATCAGGAGGGGTGAGGTCATGGGTCGGTGGGAAAGTTTGCATCTCGCCCGCAAGAACAAGCAGAGTCACTCTTCCATCGGGATGGGCTCGGAGTTCGATTTTTCCGCATCCGTAGCCTAGAAATTTTAAAAGCTCGAGTGAGTGTCCGGAGATCTGATCGAGGGTTTCCTTCGTTAGGGGGCGATCGATATACGCTTTTAAAGGTTCGTTCGACCACTGTGCCGGAACATCGCCTTCGGGAGTGATTGCGGTAACCCGTGTTCGTGTTCCCGCATCGACGACAGTTTTAGAAGTTTCGTAATCCACCGAAATTTTCGGATTCAAATACGCTCGCGATTCGAGAAAGGTCTGTAAGAAGCGCGAGGACTGGGAGGGTGGAATTTTTTTCCATGAGTTATGAGCGGGATCACCGCAAATGAAAAGGCGATCGTTTTTAGCGATATCCACGACCTCGCTACCGGGGGCCCAGGTGATTTGCTCTTCGCAGATTTCGGGCGAGGCGCAGCCCGTGAGTATGGCCAGGAGTAGGGCCATCGGTAGGGCGATAGGGTGGGTAAAGCGGGTGTACACGGTACGGGTAACTTAGCGGAGGGAGGAGCTTGGGGCAATAGAAACGCGGAAGCCCACCGCTACTCGTCCTGAGTAAGGGTGGGCTTTCGATAGAGTCCTTATCGTTCCGCTTTCGGGCGGAGACTTAGCGAACGAAGTTGGTTCCGTTAACCTGTACTTCGAGTGATCCGTTTACGACGTGGTACTGATAGATCGTCTTAGTAGGGCAGGCATACATTTCCATGTTCGATGGGGATGCCCAAGCGCAGTCCGAAGACCAGAAGCCGTATTGGTTCTTGAACGCCACACACTTATTAAAAAGGATGCAGTAGAAGTCGGTCTTCATCGATTCGACTTTAATCTTTACGTTTCCATGACCCGGAGTCATGAATGCGGAGAAGTCGATAACCTGGCTTGCAACACCACCGGAACATCCAGCAGTTCCTGCTACGTTTAAGGAATTCGTGATCACAGAACCTAGGTCAGTATAGGTTCCGTTTCCTGCGTCCATCTGAAGAGTGACTTTGAAAACTGCGCAGTGATATTCAGCTGCGAAGTTCGTGTAAACAGGGGACTGATTTCGAGTTGCAGAGTCTGCATTAACCTTCACAAGAAGTTTCGTGTCTGTTTTTAGTGCAGTGGTTGCAGTCGAAGGGGTTGTTCCTGAAGTGCTGAAAGAAAATGGGTAAGCAGCAGAATCAGCTCCTACTGGTGGTAAGAAGATTTGGCCGGTATCGTTGCCCTGAGCGACAGTGGTCGTCGAAGGCTTTCCGGTGACTCCGCTGGATCCGCATGCGGTAAGCATGACGGTGGTTAAAGTAGCTAAGACTAATTTTGGGACGTTAAGTGCTTTCATGATTTAGACTCCTCTTTATTCACAGAGCTCTTGGCCGTCTTGGTTACAAGCTTTGCTACACCCTCTAGTAAAGCAATGGGGGTGCCAAGTCGGACATAGAGTTATCTATATGAAATTATTAAGTATTTATAGAATCAGGTCCCACGGAAACTGTCTAAAGATTAGACGGGTGTTAGGTTAAGCGAATACTCTACAATGTAAAAAATGATCAGTTTTCGACATTTTCGGGTTAGTAAGCAGAGATGAATTTTAATAAACTACCCCTCGTTTTGATCGGAACATTCACGCTTTCAAGCTGCTCAAGCATCTCCCACACCTTAATCGCCCCGGAAGTGGATTCACCTGTGATGGCGTCGGCAGGAGTAGTCGATCTTCTCGTTCATACAGTCCCAGGCCGGGAGGCGACCCTTTTCAGAGATGCTTCCTATCGACCACCGACTTATTCTACTGATTTCATGGCAGGTCAGTCTAAAGGTGGAGCGCTTGTGGGTGGATTGGGTTACGCGCTTGAAGGAATTTCTTTTTCAGGTGGACTGCTCGGCGCGAATTCGCTGGTCGAAGGAGTTTGGTTAGGTGGAAAAATTCAGCTCCTCGGGCGTCAAGCGATAGCGGGGAATATGCCGTTTTATCTCGCAGGATGGGGACGTATCGGCGGACAACATGCGACCAAGGATGGTGCCCAAAATGGTGAGTTCGGACCCGGCGGTTATCCCTGGGAAGCATCTCGAAATGGTTCCTTTTTTAACGTGGGATTAAGTCTTGGTTATGAACTCGCTCCAGGGTTTGTTCCTTTTATCGGTTACGGAAAAGGTTCAGCTTCGGGTTCTGCCACTGTCGATCAGAAAATTTCTACAGATGGTTTAACTCCGGCTGCAAGTTACACGAATTCTTTCAATGCAAGCGTCTCGACCCTAGGAGGTGGAATTCAGTTCGTGGGTAATGCAGGAAGATTTACGGTGAACTTACAAAATACGTGGACTGAAGTTTCGGGCGTAACCGTTACGGGGCAGACATTCGGATTCGCGCTTGAGTTTAAGATTAAGGGACCGTCTAAAGAAGCGACGACAGCGTCCGGAACTTAACTCTTCTTCGGCATCGTCGTAGGAACAGTGCGACCCTGTGAAGTCGTGACCATGGCGGGTGAACCAAAGACAATTTGGTTACACGAATTTTCACATGCCCCACAGCCCACACACATATCGAAATTTACGTGGAGTGGGCGAGTCGGTGTTTTTCCGATCGGTGCAACTTCTTCGGAGCCCGCGCCGGAAAGTCCCCACTTATGCTGAGGACCGGAAGGGTTCGGCTCCCACCCCTTTTTAAATGTGATCGCGTCCGTCGGACAAACCCGCACACACTCAGAACAGAATTTTCCCTCGGTGTAGGAAATACAGGCCGCAGGGTTAAACACCGCCGTCCCCGCCTTAAACGTATATTTCTTCTCGACCGGATATTTTAAAATCGCATCGGTCGGGCACGCTACCGAACACGCATTACACCCTTCCTTACACGGCGCCTCGAGTGGAGTCATCACCGGAGTCCAGAGTGAACGAAGCCCATGTTCAAGCCCCGCAGGCTTTAATGTTCCCGTCGGACACGCCTTCATGCACTCACCACATCGAATACACGACGAAAGAAAGTCACTCTCATCGCGCGACATCGGCGGACGGAGAAGCTTCTTCGCTGACCCAGGAGTTCCTGAATCAATCCGCGCAAACGGTACCGCGACGAGCGTAGTAACCGCAGTTCCCACGAATGATCGTCGATCGAGTTCGACGACCTGACCGTGCTTATCGTTCGCCTTAAAGGGGAGGCGAAGAGCGAAGAGGTTTGCATCGACCGGACATTCTTCCGAGCAGATAAAGCACTTAATACATTCCGACTCGGTATAGATTTCTGCATTCGTAAAATCGATCGCGCCGGTCGGGCACGATGCCGAGCAGATATTACAGTGAACGCACTGGTCGGTTTCACGGCGAAGAATGGAATGTCTCGATAACGTCGCGAGATACGCTCCGAGTGGACAGACAGCCCGGCACCAGATGCGTGAAACTTTCGTGGTGTATCCCATGATGAGGATAAAAAGAGCGAGAGTCGAAAGATCGATGAAGTGACCCATGAAGTGCGGCTTATCGCCGATATTCCACGTCAGCCCTCCTTCGACGCGCCCAAAAGGCATAAGAACCGCAGCAGCGACTCGGGTGATCAGAACCACAGGATCAATCCCGATTAGAGGACTCGTCGATCCAAAAACTGCAAAAATCAGAATCGCGCCTAAAATATAATACTTAAGCCTAAACCACCAAGGGCTCGGACCGTGGTGACGGACGCCGATTTTTTTTACAATCCACGAATAAAAATCAAACGTCGCGCCGAGTGGACAGACCCAGCCGCAGAAAACTCGCCCGAGGAGCATACTCACTCCGAGCGTGACGAGTCCTAAGAGCAGAATCGTTACACCGACACGCATTCCGCCCATGATGACAGTCGCGACGAGTGGGTCGATACGCAGAAAAAGGGAAACTGGGATATGGGTCGCAATCCAACTCTGCATCGGATAGTGCGTGGAATAAATAAGTATTGCCCAGAGTAAAAAGAGGGAAGTCTGGACGACGATTCGAACGCGGCGAGTAGGGACTCCAAATAGTGCCATTAGTTTTTATCCCCCTGTGTATCCGTCGCCTGAGGAATCGGCGTTTTATCGTCTTCGATTGGAGCTCGATCTGCTCGAGTACCTGCGGCCTTTATCGGAGCCTTTACCCCAGTCTGGGTTCCCTCACCGGAAATTCCACGAAAGAATCGCTTCGCTTGATCGATTTTATTTTTCGGTTTTCGTTTAGGAACGGGAAGAAGGTGAAGACCGAGGAGGATGAGCCCGAAAACAGGAAGAAGTCCCCAGAGTGGGTTTCTGGAAAAAGTATACGGATTAAAACTATCTTCAGATTTTCCGTCATCGAGGTTCACGGCTGCGTCACCTCCCGAAGATGGAGTTGTTTCGACTGCGGCAGTGCCATCGAGAGACTCGAGTGCGGGTGCTCCGCTTGCGCTTGGCGCTGGATCATCAAGCGAAACGAGTTCATCGGCACTCACGTGGTGCACACTCACAGAGAAGAAGAGGATCAGGATCTTTACTGCGCTTGAGAGAGGATTCGCTCGATTTGTTTTTTTCATTTTGGCTTTTTACCAGTATGCCACCATTATAGATGAAAGAGCGATTCTCGAAAGGTGACAAATGTCTGGCGCTACCCAAAAAAAACGAATCGGTGAATTCATGATGGAGAAGGGTCTCATTCATGGAGACTGGGTTCCTCAGATTCTTGAGCATGCGAAGTCGAACAGTCTACGCTTCGGAGAGGCTGCTGTTGCTTTAGGATATGTGTCCGAGAAGCAGCTGAGACAGGTTCTCGTCCAGCCTTATAAGTCGCAGACGCTCTTTCATGTGAACCCCGAGTTTTTCCCCCAGGTCACTCATGACCTAGTCCCACTGGATGTCATCATTCGTGAAGGCCTTCTTCCTCTAGGTTATAAGAGTGAGTTTCATTGGTTTAGAACTCGTAAGCGATTAAACCTAGGTGCGCTGAATCTCGAAAAAAATTCTGCAAAAGAGTGGATTAAAACGAATCTGGCGAATGTTAAGGCCATTAAGACCTTCCAGGTCCTCCCCGATGAGTTCTTGCAGACCCTTGAACTCTG
>JBGSHQ010000048.1:0-1916 GCA_041752095.1 Bdellovibrionia bacterium | reverse complement strand
GCAAACTCGAAGAGGCTAGGGTACCCGCGCTCAAGATGCGTTTTTCTCGTTTCGATTTCACGAAAATAGTGAAGTATTTTCGCCGTCACTTCGCGCTCTTCGGTGACTAGCGTTTTTAATTCAGTGAGAAGGGTAAGTTCGCTTTTCGATTTTAAATTCATCGAGTGTTAATAGCACGATTTATGAAAAATACACTTAAAAACAAGCCTTTTCATTATTCTAAATTTTTTTATCAAATCGAGGTCTCTTCATAAATTTTATAAATATTTTTCAGAAATCTACTACACCAAATTTTCGCCTAGTCTCGATCTCGAAATTTTCGCGTGAAAAATATGAACCGGAAAGTATTTTATAAAGATCAGCTTTATGGAGAAAATTCATGAATCAGCTTCATGAATCAGTTTTATGAAGCTGCTGAATAAACAGAGTAAGCGGGATTCGCTTTAGCAAATTTAAAGCGAATCCCGCTTACTCTGTTTCTTTATCTGCTTCGACCCAAACTCTTTAAAGAGTTCCTCTAAACGAAGCCACGAATCCGCACGTCTACGCTCGAAAAAAAATAACCGAATATCTCCCGAAGTCCGTCCACCGCGGAGTAAAGATTCATGCAGCCGAGCGCCGAACCAGTGGCCGAGATACCGCGACGTCGTAAATAAAACCTCGGGGGGTGCTTTTAAAACAAGCGCTTCGATCGATTTCCGTTCAGCACCCTTTTTTCCAGCTTTCGCAGCTATTCCTGTAATCGCGATAAAAAGCTTTCGTGCAGCCGCCTCATGTGGGAACAGCGCATGAGCAGGATGCTTTTTTAATTCCTTAACCCGGCTCTCATGATCGATCGGAAAATCACATTTTCGACGTGGATTAATGAGTAAAGACCCTAAGAACCCAAAAGCATGATCAAGCGTCGATGAAGCAAAATCATCAACCGCAGTCGCTGACGAACCTGTAAACGCACGCTTCCTTGGATTATCATGATGCAGAAGGTGAACAGAAGCGACTTCGGCAGCCGCATTTTCTGAATACGAAGAAACATAGACTAAGATCGAAGAGGAATCTTCACGGAGGTAAAATCGCTCCTGGGCGCGAAGCAATTTTTTCCACCACCGGGGTCCACCCTGTAAGTCTTCCCACCGAGCGAGCTGAACGTGTGAGTAGCTGGCGTCTGGAATCTGAAACAGACGCGCAACTCCATTCCCATAGATCCGCATCCACTGAAGAAATTCTTCTTCCGTATCTTCTTCGTCTTCATCGACGAATTTTGCGATATCCCCGCGAATCCAGTTCACAAGCGACTGGAGTTTCGTCCACGGGGTGCCTGAAAAAATGCATAAGTGGGATCCATCTAAAGCAACAAGCGATGCATGCTGCTCGATTCCCTTCGAAGCCAGCTTCCAAAAAAGTTCATCCCGGTTCTGGTGTAAGACCAGTAGCTCGGGTGCCGCAAGCCCATTCCGACGAGCGACATCTCGTATCGATAAGGGCAGGTGTGAAGGACTTAAGTGATATTCTCCGTAAATCGCAATAAACTTACGAGGCCTCGGGCGTAAAAGTTCATCGACGATAATCCCCGCGGCCCATTCATCCCGCGCACCTAAATCACCAGCGCGGCGAGCGACCGGAATCGCAGCAAGCGGAGGCAGTAAATCCCGTGGTCGGTTTAATGCTAAAATATCCATTCCGTGATCGCGAGCAAAGTGAAACACCCCTCGGTAATTTTCCCACGGAAATCCCCACGTTTCTTCGTACCGAACTGCTCGAAGAAATACTTCTTCGCTGATCTGACCTCTGAGCCACTGATCGAGGTCCCCCTGATGATGAGAAGAAATGCACTCGACCCCTAAGACCATCTCGCGAGGTGGAATTTTATCACCGAGTTCGCGAAGTAACCGAAGGACAGCGCGCTGAGACTGTCCGTA
>JBGSHQ010000047.1:0-4382 GCA_041752095.1 Bdellovibrionia bacterium | reverse complement strand
TTTTAACTCCATATCGATCAGTCCCACATCGGTCAGACCTATCAGATCGAGACCCTTATCTTTCTGAGCTTTCGCTGTAAAGTTAGGAGCGGTGAAATGTCCGCCTGAGATGGTAAAATCGCCGGCAATATATTCATACTTCGTCGAACCTTCGGGCAGAGTTTTAATCGTTTTACCCTTAGCGGCTGGAATTTTATCGCCAACCTTATCGAGTGCCTTGTTAATGGCTTCAACCGCCATCTTTCCAATGTCGATCGACTGGAAGCTTGCATCGACTACTTTCATGCTTCCTTTCGCATTTAAGTTTTTCTTCGCTGCGTCTGGATTATAGCTTGATCCACTCCCTTCCATCTTAAAGGTCGCCTTACCCAGTAGCGTATCCTTAAAGGACTGAAACTGACTGGCCACTGCCTTTTCGATATCAATACCCGAAGCGGTAGTTGCAAACGTGTAAGTCGGTGTTTTAGGAAGCATCGCTGTCTGAGCTTTCATTGCGACGTTCCCATTGAAAATTTTAACACTCGCAGAATCGACCGAGGCCGTTAGGTTACGCATCGAAAATTTAGTTACTAAATCTGCCATTTTAACACCATAAACTTGGAGCGTTTTAAAATTCACAGACGCAACCAACGTCATCGCTTTTGCGATTTCATTCTTACGGAGTGGGTCGAGCATCGCATCGAAATCGGAAGCCACTCCGCCTTTTCCATTCGCTGCCACAGCACCTGCGGGGGCTCCTTTTCCGCCCGCTTCAGCAGTTCCCGGCGGTGGAAACTTTACGAGTTGGTCGAGGTCCATCCCACTCGACGTGACCTTGATGTCGATCTTAGGTTGGGTAAATGACATGACCGTCCCATCAATCGTCAGGTCATTCCCTGGAGCTTTCATCGTCGCAAGAATTCGTTCCACTTTATCGGTCACCACTTTAACTGAAACGTTTACGACGGGCTCAGCTTTCAACATTGCTGATTTTGCTTTTAAGTCTTTTACATTTAAATCAGCCGAATACTGAATTTTCGAAGTGGGGCCGCTCGCCTTCGCGTCGAAGGAAGCCGAACCCGATAGGGAGTACTCATTTAACATTGGAATGAGCTCGTTCCACTGAGCAAGAGAGATCGAGTTCGAAGTGATCCCCATTTCTAAATTTGGATCAGTCTGAAGCTTCGTCACTTTTCCGGTTAAACCAATATCCGCATTAAAGAACTTAGCGTGTAGATTCTTAATCACGAGTTCATCTTTAGTGATATCGATCGATCCTACAATATTCGCATTCATCCCCTTCTTTTTATAAAAGGCGGAAGCTGCCTGAATTTCGATATCATCAAAATTAGCATTTAAATCAGCGCCTAGACCTTTAAACTCCCCACCTTCGACTCGGGGAGCAGCGTTTAACGTAATTTTAAAAGGCCCAGATACATTAAAAAGCTTCTCAGCAGAGCTTTCAAAGAGGCCCGAAATTTCAACTTCGGTCTTTCTTGAAAGTGAAAGATCCTTTACGCGAAGATTTAAGTTTTTAGTCACCGTTTCGGACTTCGTTCCTTCGTCTTTAAAATAAAGAAGGGCATCTTCAATCGCTACACCGATGCGAGCATTCGTTACAATTGCGGGAAGTTTCATATCCCCTGCTGCTCCTGATGATCCAGATGTAGCTGCATTTCCTGAGGCAGGTGCTCCTTCAGGCGTGGACTTCATAAGAGTCATCACATTCATTTTTCCAGCCGCATCTTTTAACACTCGAACCTCAGGATTTCGCATATTGAAGGTTAAGAGCGGAGAGCCACCAAAAACTGAAGACCAAGGAATCGCAACAAAAGCATTCTTTACAGAAATGATTTTTGCTTTTTTACTATCCGATAAATCAAATCCATCGATTTCAACACGAACGGAACCCCAGAGAGATAGCTTTAACTTTCCGAGTTCTAATTTTCCGTTCAATTTTTCATTCGCAGCTTTCAAAATTTGGGGTCGGTACTGATCGACATCAACCACCATTGGAATAACTAAAATTGCGACAATAAAAAGTGCGAATAACGAACCCAAAATGATAACTATTTTTTTCATAATCTTTTTCCTGAATCAAAATCATTTCTTCAAAAATTCAATGCACTAACTAGATAACTTTTTCTTAACGATTTCTTGAAGCATCGAAGGGTTCGCTTTTCCTCCAGATGCTTTCATGGCCTGACCTACGAAGAACCCAAGTAACTTTTCTTTTCCTGAGCGATATTCTGCGACTTGACCAGGATTTGCTGCAATAACTCCATCGACAGCTTTTTCAAGCGCTCCGGTATCGGAAACTTGTGAAAGCCCTTCTTTTTCGATGATTTCTTTAACCGTTCCGCCGGTCTTCCACACAATTCCAATCACTGATTTTGCGTTGGTGCTAGAAATCGAGCTTCCTGCTTGGAGCTTTACGATCTCAGCTAAATGTTTCGGCGATAATTTAGCTGCAGTGATTTCGATCATCTCCTCATTTAAGAGGCGTGAGACCTCACCCGCCATGTGATTCGAAACCGATTTAGCGAGAGACTTAGCATCCCCCCCGAGGAGTGAAAGCACTTCTTCGAAGAATATCGCAAGACTTGCCGAACCCGTAAGCACTCCTGCATCATAGGGAGAAAGTCCGAACTCGGAGACATACCGAGCCTTTTTCTGAGATGGAAGTTCAGGCATCGTACCCCGAATTGCCTCTAACCATTTCGCATCGACATGAACCGGAATCAGATCAGGTTCTGGGAAATATCGATAATCATGTGCTTCTTCTTTTGAGCGCATCGAAAAAGTCTGCCCCTTAGCGGAATCCCAGAGGCGTGTTTCCTGAACGATTTTTCCACCCGACTGAATTACCGAAATCTGGCGATCGATTTCAAACTCGATTGCCTTCTCGACGAATCGAAAAGAGTTCACGTTCTTAATTTCGGCGCGAGTTCCGAACTTCGCCGAACCCTTAGGCATAACAGAAACGTTCGCATCACAACGAAAGTTCCCTTCTTGCATATTTCCATCCGTCACTCCAATTGCAGTGACGATCGCGTGGACCGCGCGCATATAAGCGCCCGCTTCTTCAGCTGAACGCATATCAGGTTCTGATACGATTTCGATGAGTGGCACGCAGGCGCGGTTTAGATTCACGAGAGAAAATTCATCCATGTGAAGATTTTTTCCCGCATCCTCCTCCATATGAATCCGAGTCACACCGATTCTTTTCGCGTGCTCTTTCCCGCTAGCCTTATATTCAATATCGACAAATCCCTTTTCACAGATCGGGAGGTCGAACTGAGAAATTTGGTAGCCCTTCGGGAGATCGGGGTAGAAATAATTTTTTCGTGAAAAGACATTTTCGCGGCGAATTTCACAGTTTAGCGCAAGGCCTGCTTTCATTGCATATTCGACCACCTGGCGATTCAGTACGGGTAGCGCGCCCGGCTGACCCGTACACACCGGACACGTGTTTGCATTCGGTCCGAGATCTGCGACCGATTTTCCTACGGGCGCACCAGCTGGGCAGCCACAGAATATTTTCGTTTTCGTCGCAAGCTGAGTATGGATCTCAAGCCCGATGACGACTTCCCATTCTGGATTCATGACGAAGCTCATTTAAAGCCCCTTTCAAACGCATGGCCCACACGAAGGACGAGATCATCGCGGAACTGAGGAGCAATCACCTGAAGTCCGATTGGAAGCCCTTTATCGTCTTTTCCACACGGCACACTCATCCCTGGAAGTCCTGCAAGATTACATGGAATCGTCAGAATATCGTTTAAGTACATTTTTAGTGGATCCGCTGCCTTCTCACCTTTTTTAAAAGCGGTGGTCGGAGCGACGGGTCCTACGATCACATCACATTCTTTAAACACACGATCGAAATCATTCTTCACCATTCGGCGAACCTGGCAGGCCTTACGGAAGTAGGCATCGTAGTAACCGCTTGAGAGCGCGAAGGTGCCGAGGATAATTCGGCGTTTCACTTCAGGGCCGAAGTTTGCGCGGACCTTTTTATAGAAGTCAGCAATATCTCCCACCTTCATCGCATCCGGCGGACGCACACCGAAACGAACGCCATCGAAACGAGCGAGATTCGATGACGCTTCAGAAACGGCTACGATATAGTAAACCGAAACGGAGTACGGAGTATTTGGGAGCGAGATATCGACGAGCTTCGCGCCTTGTTTTTCAATCCACGTGATTGCTTCACGCACCGATTTCGAAACAGCCGCGTCCGCTCCTTCGACAAAATATTCTTTCGGGATCCCGACTCGGAGACCTTTCCAGTCGAGAGGTTTTTTAAGTTCAGCCGCGAAATTTTCTAGCGGCTTCTTGCTTGAAGTGGAGTCGAGAGGATCATGTCCACCCATGACCTGCATGACGGTCGCAGCATCTTC
>JBGSHQ010000046.1:0-6592 GCA_041752095.1 Bdellovibrionia bacterium | reverse complement strand
ACCCGATCATGACGGTGTCCGCACCTGCATCGATGAGTGCAAGGGTACCTTCGTAGGTCGCGACATTTCCGCCGACGATTTCGACTCGGTCACAGAATTTCTTACGAAGATTCGCCACACACTGGATCACTCCGAGCGAATGTCCGTGTGCGCTGTCGACGAAGAGAACATCGACCCCAGCGTCGACGAGTGCGGATGCCCGCTCGATCGCTTCCGCTCCCACTCCGACTGCAGCACCGACGACGAGGCGTCCGAACGAGTCTTTATTTGCGAGAGGAAACTCACGCTGCTTTTTAATATCGCGCGAAGTGATAAGCCCTTTTAAACATCCGTTTTTATCGACGACCGGAATTTTTTCTAAACGGTGCTCTTTCAAAGCTTTCTTCGCATCTTCAAGCGAAACACCCTCGGGAAGCGTAACGAGAGGTGCGCGGGTCATTCGGCTTTCGACTGTTACGGAATAATCGGACTCGAAGTTAAGATCTCGGTTTGTGAGAATGCCGACGAGCTTTTTTCCTTCAGGGGATGGAATAGTAACGGGTAAACCCGAAACTTTATATTCACCCATGAGGGCGTTTGCATCGTGCAGAGTTTTCGTCGGTTCGATCGTGATCGGATCTTGGATCATCCCCCACTCTGCTTTTTTTACTTTCGCGACTTCAGTCGCTTGCTCAGCGATCGTCAGATTTTTATGGATGACGCCGATGCCGCCCTCCTGGGCCATGACTTTCGCGGTTTTCGCCTCGGTCACGGTATCCATCGCGGAAGAAATGAGAGGGATGGCGAGAGCAATTTTTTTTGTGAGTTTCGTTTTCGTTTCGACATTCGCGGGAACGACTTCGGAATATCCTGGAACGAGAAGCACATCATCGAAAGTCAGCGCCTCTGTGAGGGCCGCGGTGGCTGGGATACTTTCTTGGCCTTTAATTTCTGATCGACCGTAGAATTTCATTTTCCGTCTCCTGCGTTTGCGTTCGCGATATATTCCCGTGAATCGCCCACGTAGTTATTTGCTGATTTTTTTAGGTACGCGAGTTCTTCTGGTTTTAACTCACGTGAAACTTTAGCCGGCACTCCGATAATGAGAGACCGCGGCGGGAAAACTTTCCCCTCAGTAATGAGCGCTCCTGCACCCACAATCGAATCCTCACCGATCACCGCTTTATTCATAATGATCGCACCCATTCCGATCAGCGAGCGATCTCCGATAGTGCATCCATGGAGAAGGACGCGGTGACCGACGGTGATGTCATCACCCAGAGTGAGCGGACAGTCGCGGCGATCGACATGGAGCATAGAGTGGTCTTGAATATTCGTTCGCTTCCCGATCTTCATCCAGTTCACGTCCCCACGGAGCACGCACTGAAACCAGACGCTCGACTCTTCGCCGATTTCGACTTCGCCGATAATATCAGCGGAAGGCGCGATATAAGCCGTCGGATGGATCACGGGTGTTTTACCGTGGTGGGAAAGAATGAGTGGCTTACGCATTAATTTATCCATTAATTTATCCACTGTGCCTCCGCTTCCGTAGCATCATGAATGAGTTCACCCTTTAGGGAAAGTGGCGTCGAGGAAGTGACCTTAACGCGGAGGAAACGACCGACAAGGTTTCTTCCCGATTCATCGATGAAGTGCATGATTCGGTTACATCCCGTGCGCCCGGTCCACACCCGTGCACGCGCGCCGTGAGTGTTTTCACTTCGCTCCACCATCGTTTGTTTTTTCGCTTCGCCTTCGACGAGCACTTCCATCTCGTGACCTACGAAGAGCGCATTCCGCACTTCGGATATGCGAAGTTGGTGCTGGAGCAGTCGGTTTAATCGCTCGTTCTTTACGCTGTCTGGAACATCGTCGACTAATTTTGCTGCGCGAGTTCCCGGGCGCGGGGAATAAGCAAACGCGAAAATCGTGTCGTACTGAACTCGGTCAAGCAGAGTCAGCGTCTCCTGGAAGTCTTCTTCCGTCTCACCCGGAAAACCGACAATCAGGTCTGTCGAAAGTCCGACGAGTGGATTAATAGTCCGGATTCGCTCCATCTGTGCGAAGTAGCCTTCGATGCGGTGATGCCTCCCCATTTTTCCGAGTAAGCGGTTCGATCCACACTGCACGGGCAGATGGAGCTGCGGCGCTAGTTTAGAAACGCCGCCCTCATCTAGGGGCCGATAAGCATCGATGAGCTCATCTGAAAAATCGAGCGGATGCGAAGAAGTGAAACGAATTCGACGGATCGAAGCGAGTCGTGGGTCCTGATCGATCGCGCGCAGGAGTTGTGGAAAATTTTCATCACCCGCGCGAGGGCCGACCTTACCGATTTGGTTCTGGAGCTCGAGTGGCGCGCGACCCGCAGCGTTTGGATTTCCTTTACCGAAAGAATTTACATTCTGTCCAAGAAGAGTAATTTCGCGAACGCCGGTCGCGGCGAGGCGCGCGAGATCGAAGAGAACTTCGTCGATCGTGCGGGATTTTTCACGCCCGCGCGTGAACGGAACGATGCAGTAGGTGCAGAACTTATCGCAGCCCTTCATGATATTTACGAAGGCTTGCGCTTTCGCACCCATCACTTTCGTTTCGGTCGAGTAGTTCTGCGTGCGATCGAATTCTGCGAATACGACGTGCTTTTCGCCGTTCTCCACGCGGTGAACGATTTCAGGGAGTGAATCGATCGTATCGGTTCCGAAGACGAAGTCGAGGTACGGCGCTTGTTTGAAGAGGGCTTCTTTTTCAAGCTGCCCCACGCACCCACCGATTCCGATCAGTGGCTTTTCATTTTCGCGTTCGCTCCCTAAACCCACACCACGGTCCTTCATGTGGTGGTGATAACGACCGAGAGTAGAGATCGCTTTATGGACGGCTTTCTCGCGAACCGTGCAGCCGTTAATCAGAATGAGTCCGGCATCATCGGCGCTTGCGGCGGGAGTCATGCCTTTTTCTGAGAGGAGGCTTGCCATGCGTTCGCTATCTGCGACGTTCATCTGGCAACCGAATGTTTTTATAAAATACGTATTCTTCCGAACTGAAGCGAGTGGACCCTGTTGAATGGCGGTCGCTTCAGACTGAGTCTGAGTTTTCATGTCGAATCATTAGCATCTAACGCACCGCTCTCACGATCAAAAAAGGCAGGAACTTTTTGCCGAGAGGCTCTGGCCGCGGATTGGCATATTTTGTGTCCGCGGGGACCCGTTAAAATCGAGGCCGCGCCTTTGTTCACCGGGTTTTCTCCACTTAAAATAAAGTATGGCCCGGTGAAGTTTTCGGGCTTTGGTCGTTCGGATTCAAGGAGGATTCTGTCGATGCGATTTACCCTACTTTCGTTCGCGATTTTGGTGGCTTCGGTTTGCACAGCTCCCCGCGCCCTGGCCTGGAACCTGCCCACGAATGACGATGAAACGCTAGCGCTCTACACCCGGCTCTCCACCGATTATTCTGGAAATCTTTCGTTTAAAAATTCGCAGATGAATAACCTACGCGATGGGACTCGGTCGACTTATGTTTCGGCAGATGATCCTTTCGTCGAGCAGGCGAATCCCATTTCCGAAGATGTTTTAAATATATTACCGGATGGAAAGTGGATTTCTTATAAAGTTTTCAACCAAGCGATCACAGGCTTTCGACGAATCCTTGCAAATTTTCCATCCGCCGGGATTCGTAAAAATCTACTCACGATCGTCGATTTCAATCAGAAAACAGAATCGCGTCGATTCATGGTGATTGATCTAGAGAATGAGCACGTACTTTTCCAAACCTGGGTCCACCACGGACGAAATTCCGATATGGACACGGATCGGCATCCTGAAAGCTTTTCTAATATCGATGGATCTTACCGAAGTTCTCCGGGGTTTCTCATCACTTCCGACGCTCCCTATATGGGCTCATGGGGTTACTCACTCCGGATGCACGGGATTGATGGGGGTTTAAATTCGAATGTTTTTTCTCGAAATATGGTGATTCATCCTTGGCCTTCGATTCATGCACGCGAGCTTGCAACACTAAGTCCTTATGAGACGAGCCTAGGATGCCTTGCACTTCCCTACTACGAGTCGGGTAAATTTTATGGGCGCGAAGACCAGCCTCTCTCTAGACTCATCATCGATACAATTAAGGGTCGAAGCGTGATTTATGCGACGACAAGCGAAGTCGATCTTCCGAGTAAGTCGATTTATCTAAAGACCGCTGGCTTGTTAGAGTCTTCAGTCCGAAGCGCTATTCTGGCTCGGATTAACCGCGAAAGTTTCGAAACGCCTGCGTTTAATTCGGAACTTCCGACTCTGCCTGCGGCTTATCGTTACTGGTCTTCAAAATAAGTCGGCAAACTATTTCCGGGATAAATTTTAAGGTTAGACATACGGTTATCGATCACATCTAGCAGATCGATCCTTTCACCATTGAATTTAAAAAAAATTCGATATCTCCCATCACCAAATGGCCATGTTTGATCGCCTGTTTGCGGATGAGACGCAGGAGTGGATGGATTATTTTTAATAAACTCTAAAACAGAGTCGTGTTCGGTTAAGAAAGCATCAACGGCAGAATAAGCATTTCCTGAAGATTCGTAGATGAAATTTTCGATATCCGAGAGCTTATCTTTATAAACTCTTGAAACAATAATTTTAGGAAGAAGCATTTATTTTTTGAACCTTTTAAGACGCGCTTCTTTGCCACTATATTCTTCTGTTTTCCCATCAAGAATGTCACTCATTGCCAATAACCGTCGCTGGAGTGAGGAGATTTCATTCTGCATTTGCGCATAATTATCCTCACTTAATAGGATATAATTTTCTCCGGATCGTCGCTGAATACGGATGGGCTCTGCGGCAGCCATATCTAGATAGTCTTTCATTTCTGCTCTGAGTTTTTTTGGACTCGTACTTTCCATAGAATCACCTCTCCAATAAGTGTACCTTAAGATGTACACCTATGCAACCCGACCTAAACGTATTTAGCGCGGCTCTGAGTATTGACTTATCCAATACTCAGATTTAATCTAATTATGCGTTATTGGATATAAAAGGGCATTAGGATATACGCATGATGAAAACTAAATATTCGCTCTTGGCTCCAAAACTCATTTCACTTGGGATAGCCCTAAGCGGTAAGCCCTCCAAAATTCCCGCCGACATCGAAACTACGTTAGTAGAAGCACTCCCTGTTTTACGCGGTGACCTTAAGTTATTGAATCTTACTCTCACGTGGGCCTGGGAAATGGGTGACTTAGTTCATGTTGAGCGTCTTAAATCCTTAGCAACCAAACTAGAACCGATCGATCTTGCATTCTTAGGTGGAATTGCCGAATACACTAAAAACCAGTTTAGAAACTGGGATCTCATTTCGAATTACGCAAAGAAAATCCTAGGAAATGGACATAAGTTTGATCTACCTGAGAAGATTTCTTTTTCTGTCACAACAGGCCACTCTAAACCAGAACCTGCATTTAAATCTTTCGGATTTATTATTCCAGAAATCTCATTATCAGATCGCAAAAAGCTGATCCCTAGAAAATACCTTGTCGAAGATAATGCGAGATTCAGATTTCGATCCCTTTTTGGAACGAATTGGCGTGCCGATATTGCATTCGTCATGTCCCAAGAAAAAGATCTGAACGCTTTTAAAATCTCTAAATTAATAAGCTGCTCGTATGAAACCGCTCACCGAATTAAAAGAAGTCTGGATGAAACACAGCTTCAGATGAATTCGTTAATCTAAAGCTCCAGAAGCGAGTTCAGTTCATCGATCTGATATTTAATCAGCCAGCCCTCTTCAAGCGGATCTTCAGCGATGGTGGCGAGATCTCCGGTGGCAGGATTCACTTCGATGACGAGGCCTTTAGTCGGGAGAGATAACTCTACGCTCCCGCGTGAGCCTTCGATCGTGACGAAGTCATCGCCTGAATCGAAGTGGTCTCCTTCTTCCGGTACGTCAATCGCTTCGAGATCGCCGAGTGACTCCACTCCACGACTCGTTAAACCGATCGTGAGGACGTTTCCGCGGCGTGTGTACCAGAGGCGGCCTTGGTCAAATTCGCCTTCTTTCGGTATTTTTGCATCTGTCGGTTTCGTGTCGCCCATGTCATTAGTTTCTCGGGATTCCCGCGATTTGTGAATGGGTTTTCGGTTAGGTTTTAAGTGGGGCTCGGGCTGTCAGCTTTTTTCGGACATTTTCGGGTGTGCTTCTAATCTCTGTTTTATCGCATACGGGGTTCAAGCTCTACTTTAAGTGTGTCGCGCGCGACACATGGAATGTGTCAGTTTTCAGCCAATTCTGAGGGCTTTTTCATACTTGATTACTTTACTCGGGTATAAAAACCCTGCAAAATAGAGCCTAGGGGTCAAGAATCTCAGTCATTTTCACGATGAGTTCAGATGAAGGTGGGAATCTCTCACCTCATCCCCAGGGGGTTCGAACGTGGTGATTTCTAAAATAAAAGTTTTATCGATGTACGCGCTTTGCGCGGTGGTTTTGGTCGCGGGTGGATGGGGCGTCGAAAAATCGAGCGCAAATAACATACGGCTTTGCACGGAAAGCAGCAGCTCAAAATTCATATCATGCAAAAAAAGCGGTGAACTATTTCTTTACGAAGTAAGTACCAAAAGAT
>JBGSHQ010000045.1:0-2418 GCA_041752095.1 Bdellovibrionia bacterium | reverse complement strand
ATATTATAACCATTTAACCATCTAAATGGAAATAGTATTTGCCATTAACGAAACCGGGTATTTATCTTTAAAGAACGTGTTCTTAAACTAAATCGGTCTCCGCGCGCAAGCCAGACCTCACGAAGCGGGGTCTCCCCACTCTGTTCGAAAAAATAAATTCCGACTTTAGATTCACCGATGACATCGAAAACGCCCGAATCGTGAATGATAACGGCTGTACTTTCACTCACTCCTACACCGATATTCGCTCGGTCCTGTAAAATGAGATTCCGTAAACGATCATAGCGTGCACGCTGGATAAAATGCTGGTCGATAAATATGCCCGGAGGCAGCAGGCCTAACCCAGACACGACGACCGCCATTTCGGTTCCATCTGGTACGGTCACCACAGAGCAGTTCATCATAAGACTCGGAACTGCAGCCGTGCCTGCGCTTGTGCCAATATAGAGTCCACCACGCGCATAAAATTTCTGGATCGCAGTTTTTAGCTCTGGCTCTTTATCAACGACGTCCATGATTCGGTTTTGCGAACCACCGGTCATATAAATCGCTGTCGCAGCCCTCAGATCGGAGAGAAATTTATTTTTATCTCCTGTAGCGACGCGAATCCATTTTGGCTTAAAAGTCTCAAACTGCGTTCGAAGTAACTCGACGGCGGATTCGGGATCTCTCGTCGCCCACGGTATGACTAAAATCTTCGCGCGAGTCCCTCCCGCCGCTTCGCCAATGCGGCTAATGATTTCTGGAGTACGAGTTCCACCGCCGATTAAAAACAGGTCGCCAAATGCAAGGGCGGAGGCGGAATGGAGTAAACTCAGAACTAAAAAAAGAGAGGGCATGAGAATTTATACCGTCGATTTACCGAACATGCTTTACCAAAAATTTTCTTCGAAAAGCTCGAAATCGATCGTATAGGCTCAACATTTTTGCATTTTTTTATCTGTAATTTCGTGGTGTTATCCTTTTTGTATTGGTTACATGAAAAATGGCCGCCATTTTTCATGTGATATGACGGACACCACTCAATGAAACCCATCTCCCGAAACACCTTCTTTTTTCTACTCACCCTTCTACTCGCTCTCACCCACTTTCACCGCCCAGAAATCTGGTCTCGCGCTCTCATCACCTACGATGATGTAAAATTTATTGAGCCGTTACGAAACATGAGCTTCACGCAGTACTTCACCCAGTGGCTCCCAACTCACGAAAATTATGCGTACCCCCTCCGCGATCTGACTTACTTTCTCGATTTTAGGTTGGGCGAGATTTTCGGATTCCCCTTTTTCTGGCTCAGCAATTTTTTCTACTTCAGTATCGCGCTCTATATCCTTCTTATGATCTCAGAACTCGTGATGAAACGAGACCGGCTCTTCGGATATGTCTGCATCGCGCTCGCAGCTCTCCACCCTGTCACAGTCGAAGTCATTCAGTGGGCTTCGATTCGGAAACACATCTTAGTCGCACTTTTCATCGCATGGGGAACCTTTCGCGTGATGAAATTAAAATCCGAAAACCGATTTCCCGGCACGCGTGAATGGGCCGAGATCGCGGGATGTTATGTTGCGAGCGTTCTTTGCTGGCCGACGGCGCTCCTTTGGATTTTCTGGGCGTTTTGGATGTTTAGAACTGAGCTTCTGGGAAACTTCGCGCGCATTCTTAAACCCGCACTCCTCGCTTTCATTCCTGTAATCGGCTTCATGTCTTTTATCGTGTTTCAGAGTCGCGACTATAAAGAAAAACTCAGCCACTCAACCGACCCCACATCGATCATCGGATCGGTCCTCTTCTTTTTCGAGTCCATCGGTCGCGGTACTTTTAACCTGGTTCTTCCTATCTGGATCGCGCCCTACTACCAGGAACACAGCTGGAAGAGCGCCCTAGGACTCGCTCTACTCGTGGGTTTTACGTATCTCATTTATAACCGAATAAATGGCCGTGTAAAAGGCATGGCCCCGCCCAGTCCTAAAACGAAAAAAAATACGGTGGTGGAACTTACTGAGATTTCTCCAACTGAACTTTTCACTCTCGCTTTCATTCTCCTCCTGCGTAATTCAGTCATTTTTCTAAATTCCGACCAGATGCTCTGGGCGGATCGATACCTCTACCTTCTACTGCCTTATCTTTTTCTGGGCTTAGGAATGCTTTTTTATCGTCCGGGCCTATTACGCATACTCATGCCCGTCGCTCTCCTCTTTACTCTCCGGGGTGCCGAAGCCGTTCAGTACTGGAAAACAGATCTCGAACTCATGCGCCACTGCTCCTACCTCGAGGGCTCAAGCCGCTGTCGAATATTAACGATTGAAAAAAGTTTCGATCAGATGGGGTGCCAAGGGGCTTATCGATTTATCGATGATTTTAAGCCCGTTTACTTATCCGCGGATCTCAAAGCCGCCGACCCTGCCTTCCGAGTCGATTTTC
>JBGSHQ010000044.1:0-2715 GCA_041752095.1 Bdellovibrionia bacterium | reverse complement strand
ATGCAGCTTTACGATTCAGTTTTGAAAAATATTCCTTCGCCCAGTCAGGCGCTGTGAATTTTTCGCGCCCATACGGGAGCCGATTCACTTCAATCTCGTCCATGAAACTAGGAATCTCACCCGTCGCGACTAACTCACCCACAATTTTTCCATCTGGGGTCATCCCGCGCTGGATAAACTGGAAGATATCCCTGATCTGGTATTTTCCGTGCTCATCCACCTCTGGCGTGACTTCCGAGATATTCGTAATTTTACGGGTCCCATCATTTAACCGCTTAATCTGAACGACGAGGTGGATAGCGGCAGCGATTTGACGACGAATCGCTGCGACTGGAACATTCGTATCGCCCATCATGGCGAGCGTCTCTAGCCGCACCAACCCATCGTAGGGCGTATTCGCGTGCGTGGTGCCCATCGAGCCACCATGTCCGGTGTTCATCGCGGTAATCAGATCGAGCGCCTCAGGGCCGCGCACCTCTCCGACGATAATTCGGTCAGGACGAAGTCTAAGCGCAGAGCGGACGAGGTCGCGAACATTCACCCCCCCCTTTCCCATCGGGTCGGCAGGCTTCGTTTCGAAAAAGACCACATGGTCGGTCGTAATTTTTAATTCACTCGCATCCTCAATCACGATCAGCCTTTGGTTCCCAGGAATTCGTGATCCCAGAACATTTAAGAGCGTCGTTTTACCCGATCCGGTACCGCCTGAAATGATCATGTTTTTTGCGAGATAAATCGCAACATCTAAAAATCTCGCAGCATCCTTCGTGATCGACTGCTTTTGGATCAGGTCGACAAAGGTGGGAGTGTTTTTAGAAAATTTACGAATGGAAAGCGTCGTTCCCTTACGTGAACACGGCGGCATAACAGCCGAAACCCTGGATCCATCGGGAAGTCGCGCGTCTAGCGTCGGATTCTCATCGTCGATCCGTCGACCGACGAATTGGGCGATGTTTCTCACCGCTGCTTGGAGCGCTTGCTCGTCTTTAAATTTAGCGTCCACTCTTTCGAGTTTTCCTTTACGCTCGATAAAGATTTCACTCGGTCCATTAATCAGAACCTCAGAGACGGTTTCGTCATCGAGGTACTGCTTAATACTCGCTAAAAAGGTGGATACTGAATCCTGGAAAACACTGCTCAAGAAGCATCTCCTGGAACTGCCGTCGTTAATTCTTTCACGACCATCGTTCCTTCGCTGCCATTCACAGGGCAATAATAGCGATACGTTCCTGGCTGGTTCGGCACAAACGTAATCTCTTCGATTTTATTCGCGCGAACTTGCTTACGCACGTTAAACGAATCCATCATAATGCAGAGTGATCCCTTCGAAGCACCTGTCACGAATAAGCGAACGGGAACATCACGCGATACAAAAATCGTTTTTGGAAAAAATCCGAGCTCTCCTGCAATGATGGAAATTTCCTGTATCCCTTTACGTCGTGCGACGGGATCTGAAATATCAGATACGAATTTTTCAGTGGTCGCGTCCTGGCGAGCCGTTTCCGTTTTCGATACTCGTTTAAGGACTGGGCGGCTTCCTTCTGAAGTCATTGCTTCCTTCGTAATTTTTCGGTCATCATCTTTTGGTGTGGACTTCCATCCATCGTCTTGGGATTGCTTTTCTCCTGGTTTTCCAACTTCTAGACCAGCGGGAGCGCGATTCGCTTCGCGTGTGTTTTTTCGTGAGAGCGTCCCTCGGTTAAAATCTATTTCTTCACCTTCATCATCCCTAAGCGCCTGCCACTTATCTTGGCCAGGAAAAGTTCCCCACCGGGATTCTTGTTGGATGCCATCAAGTGAAGAATCGTTAGCGTGCCTCGGGGGCGGTGGCGGAATGAGGCGCGTTCCAGCGTCTGCACTCACGGCTAAAATTAGAATCGCGGGTAAAATCGCGCAGCTTGTTTTTTTCATTCTATTCATCATAAAACAGTTCTCCATGGGTAAATCCCCTCATACCCCTTTCGGTAGGTGTCACGGATGACTTAAGTGACGGTTTTCTGACGGCTGGTCTGTCGTGTCGGGTTAAACCCGACAGAGTAAAAAATGATCGGGCTAATGATTCAGAAAATCACCGAAACAGTGCCTTAGAAAAAATGCTTACTCGAACCAAAGCACACACCTTGCATCCTCACCTGTATGTTTAATCGAATTTACGTATCTCGAAAAAATCAATATGGCATGACGACTCTCGAACTTCATGGACCCGACTCCGATCTCCAACTGAAACTCATTTCGCGAGCAACAAAGCGAGAGAGAAGAGCTATAGCTCGAATCTTTTTAAATCAAATCAGACCCTTACTCAGTCAATTCAATGAACCTGTGATCGATCACACGAATCGCGGTCAGATACGCGATAAACCCGTTGGCAGATTTCGAATCAATACTTTTAACACCGCTCCGATTAGCTCTCTATCAGGCGCTATCGGGTTTGAAATTCGGACTAAAAGAATAGAACTCGGACTCACCCAAACAGAGCTCGCCAAAATGATCTCCATTCAACGGTCCCACCTCAGTGATATTGAACGCGGGATTTACCTGCCAAACCCTAAAACTCGAACCGCCCTAAACCGAGTCTTGAAAATAACGGGTTAACTCACACCCCCCAAGCCCCCCCTGTACTTCTTTCACGAGTGGCTAAATCGTAGGCAGGTGTTTGGGGCACGATGGGCTAAAACTGAAATCGGGATAACTTTATCCACCTCAACTTCGGGTGGC